>NZ_JBSGFQ010000047.1:0-91704 GCF_053603495.1 Nonomuraea sp. NPDC004186
CCGGGGGGCCCCCCGCGCCCCGCCGGCCCCCGCCGGGGCCCGCGACGCTGCTGGCCCTGGTCGGCGCCGTCAGCCTCGCCGCCGCGGTGACCGGGGCCCCGCTGCCCCTCTGGTACGCCCTCGCCTACACGGCCGGACTCGTGCTGGTACTGCGGGCGTGGCGCCGGGGTGGCGACGTGCGGTGATCAGGCGGCCTTGACGGCGGACAGGTCGAACTCGAGCGTGACCTTCTCAGAGATCATCACACCACCCGTCTCCAGAACCGCGTTGTACGTGATGCCGAAGTCCTTGCGGTTGATCACCGTGCTGCCCTCGAAGCCGACCCGGGTCAGGCCCTGGGCGTCGATCGCGGTGCCGGTGTAGTCGAGGGGGACGGTGACCTGCCGGGTCACGCCGCGGATGGTCAGCTCGCCGGTGACCTCGAAGCTGTCGCCGCCGAGGTGCTTGACGTCGGTGGCGTCGAAGGTGATGTACGGGTGCGCGGCGGCGTCCAGGAAGTCGCCGGTGCGCAGGTGGTCGTCGCGGTGCTGGTTGCCGGTCTGGATGCCGGCCACGTCGAGGACCACGTGAACGGTGGAGGCGGCCGGGTCGCCCGCGTCCAGGAAGGCGGTGGCCTCCTTGACGGGGACGTCGCCGCGAACCTTGGTGACCATCGCGTGGCGGGCCACGAAGCCGAACCGGCTGTGCGCGGGGTCGAGGGTGTAGGTGCCGGTGAGGTCGCTTGGGTGCATGCCGGTGCTCCGTTCCACAGTTAGTTCAGCACTGGAAGATTTAGTGCGAGACTATCCTCTACTTATTTCAGCGCGCAACTATCCAGTGGGATGTGGGCAGGCGGCTCAGCCTCGCGGACGGCCGCGCGGCATCAAGGCGGCCACGCTGCTGATCCGCGGCGATCAGGGTCTCGTCCGCCCGTCAGAAGGGTCGCACTTCGTCGAGCACCGTTGCCGCAATCGCAAGGATCGCTTCGACCATCGGTATGTCGGCGCGAACATCGTCCGCCGTGAATCGCGGAGCGCCCGGCCGCGGGTACTCGGCCTCGTTCCGCCGTCGGCACGTCCTTGTTCTCACCTCACTGATGCCGACGACGAGGACGTCCACGTCGTTCGGCACCCTGCCCGGCTCGCCGGAGTAGCGTGCGGCCCAGGAGCCGTGAATGCAGGCCTCCTCGATGCCGGCGATGCCGGACAGTTGCTCGCCGAGCACGGCCACCGGGCCGTAGGTCAAGGCGAGCAACTCGGTCAGCGGGCGGGCCACGACCGCGTTCGTGTCGGCGCTGGCCATCCGCATGTTGCCTGCTTTCCGAGCGCCCACCAGGCCTGCCGCGGCCAGGCGATCGATCTCCCGGGGCGCCGTCCCCTGGTGGGGAGCGATGCGCGTCTACTGTGAGGGCTGCCGGTCCTTGGCGTGTTTTCCGCGACTGGTGTGGATTTCGTCCTCGGTGGAGTCCTCTTGGGGCTCTGGTAGCTCGTCCTTGGGACTATGGGGCTTGGCGTGCCTGCCCACGTGATCTCCTTTGGCGAACGTCATTGCTAAGGGTGACCATATGGCTACAGTATGCATTGAAGCAAGAGTAAGATTCACGAATCCAGGAGGGCGAGCACGCGTTCGGCCTGGCGGTCGAGGGTGCCGGGGGGATTGCGGCGGGTGGCGGGGCCGTCGGGGCCGAGCATGAGGAGCCAGCCGAGCGCGAGCAGCCGCCGGAATTCGTGGACGCGGGCCGCCTCCGCCGGTGCCAGGTCGAGGTGGGCCAGGAGGAGGTCGCTGTCCAGGTCGCCGTCGACGTGGGAGATGTGCTCGGCGACCTCGGCGAGTTCGAAGGCACGGTCGGCGAGGCCGGAGTCCTCCCAGTCGATGATGTGGACGCGGGCGGTGTCAGAGTCCCAGAGGTAGTTGGCGAGGTTGCCGTCGGCCATGCCGAGCACGGGCGGGAACGGGTTGACCGGCAGCCGGTCGAGGGACGGGTCGGACAGCCAGGCCGTCCCGAGGGTGAAGGCCCGACGGGCGCCGGGGGAGTCGCCCAGGTCGGGGTGGGCGGCGGCGAGGGCGCGCACGTGCGCGACGGCCGCGGCCGGATGCCAGGCGGCAGGCTTGAGCACGTGCCCGGTGGCGAGTTCGAGCGGGTGCCCGGGGGTGGGTTCGAGCGGGTGCCCGGGGGTGGGGTCGGGGGAGTGCCGGGAGGTGGAGTCGAGGGGGTCTGCTCCGGAGATGGCGTGGTGGAGGTGGGTGAGGGCGGTGGCGAGGGCGCGGACCTGCTCGGGGCCGGTGGGGAGGCCGCGGAGCGGGGTGCCGGGCAGGCGGCTCATGACCACCGTGGGCGGCGATCCGTCGAGGTCGGCGCGCACGGGAGCGGGCGCGAGACCGGGGGCGTGCTCGGCGAGCACGTTGAGGGCGGCCCATTCGCGGCGGTGTTCGCCACGCTCCCACGAGCGGTATCGCTTGATCACGATGTCGTCGCGGATCTCGATGTCGTGCGTGGTGGATCGCCCGGCCGTCACCCTAGGAGGCCAGCGTCTTGAGGGTGCCCGTCAGGGCGTCCCAGCTCTCCTCGGCGTCCGGCGTGCGCCCGTGCGGCGAGCGGAACCACTCCACGAACTCGGCCACGTCGTCGAGGGCCCACCGCAGCCGGTAGAGCTCCAGCGCCGCCGGGTCGGGCGTGCGGCCGGTGGCGTCGGCGTAGCGGGCCAGGTCGTCGGCGTCCCTGGCGACCAGCCACAGGTCGCGTTCGGGCACCGCCAGCCCCACCGTGTCCCAGTCGACCAGCAGCCACCGCTCGCCGGACCGAAGCAGGTTGCCCGGGTGCGGCTCGCCGTGCGTCACCACGGGCTCGCCGGCGCCGGCCGCCGTCCGGTCGAACTCCGCGAGCCTGCGGCGCAGCACTCCGGCGTGGTCGGCGATCACCTCCCTGGCGGGCTCCGCGTACGGGCCGCCCGGCCAGGGCCGGCGCGTGTCCTGGAGCGCCTGCTCCAGGACGGCCCGGCCCGAGAGCTCCAGGGGGCGCGGGGGAGTGGACAGGGGCGGCGGCGTGGCATGGAGGGTGGCGAGCAGGTCGATGATCGCGGCGCGGTCTCCGGCCGGCCGCTCCTCGCCGAACTCGCCGGCGAGACCGTTCGCGTAGGGGAAGACGCTCATCGCCCACCGGTGGCGGTCGAGCCGCAGGAGCGTCGCGCCGTCGGCGGTGCGCAGCGGCGCCACCACGAAGTCGAGCCCCGCCTCGGCCCGCAGCGCGGCGGCCGTGTCCATGGCCAGCCCGAGCCCGTCGAAGCCGCGCCGCCGCACGTCCGCGACCGTGATGAACCAGCGCCCGTCCGCGACCCAGTGGTAGTCGCCGAAGCCGACCGGCGCGTAGTCCAGCGTGCGCGCCCCGATGCCCCACGCGCCGAGCGCGGGCAGCAGCAACCCCTCGTCGAAAGCATCCGGCCTGTCCCGCATCCGGCCACGCTATCGATCCGGGCGGTTCAGTTCAGCTGGATTAGCAGCTCGATGGCGGAGAGCGCGTCGGTCACCGTGTGATCGGCCACGACCCCGCCGGTGACTCCCCGGTCGATCCAGATCGTCCGCAGCCCCGCCCGGCGGCCGCCCTCGACGTCCTTCTCGGGGTCGTCGCCGATGACCCAGCCGCCCGATTCCAGCGATGCGCCGCATCTCCCGGCCGCGATTTCGAACAGCCGAACGTCGGGCTTCCGCACGCCTTCCGCCCCGGAGATCGCCCAGCCGTCCACGCGGGTCGCGAGCCCCGTACGCTCGATCTTGCCGGTCTGGTTGTCGGCCATCCCGTTCGTCGCGATGCCCACCGCCCATCCGGCCGCCCGAAGCCGGTCGAGCCCGTCGAGCACCTCACCGGGGCAGTGGACCAGGTGCGGCAGCCGGGCCCGGTACGCCGCCCACAGCTCGTCGGCCGGCTCGGCCAGCCTGAAGTGCTCGCGTACCAGCCCGAAGAACGCGTCCATGGGCAGGGACCCGTCCGCGTCGGTCGCCACCATCCACGCCGCCGCCCCCTCGCCGAGCCCTCGCCCGGCGGCGAACTCGGCGGCCCACAGCTCGAAGGCGGCCAGCCGGTCGATCAGCGTGTTGTCCAGGTCGAAGAGGGCCAGGCGTCGGGTCATGCGTCCCGCGCCGCGATGAGCTCGTCGGTGGCCGACCGGTACGCCGTCGCGGCCCGCTCGAAGTAGTCGAACAACGTGGTCCGCTCCGCCTCCGGATAGCCCTGCAGCAGCTCGGCCAGCCGGGCCCTGGTCCCCGCCAGCACCTCGTCGAGCCGTTCCGGCCGGCCCACCGACTCGACCATCACCTTGCGCCGGTCCGCGGGGTCCGGCGCGCGGCGTGCGTACCCGCCCTGCTCCAGCCGGTCGATGAGCCGCGTCGTGGCGCCGGTGGTCAGCCCCGTCTGGGCGGCCAGCTCGCCGGAGGTGAGCGGGCCGGTGAGGTCGAGCAGGTTGAGCGCGTAGTAGTCGGTGGCGTTGAGCCCGGCGGCCTCGGCGGCGGCCAGGCTGTTGAGCACCATCGCGCTCAGGTAGCGCCGGAAGACGGCGCTCGGGTCGGTTGACAAGCCCAACTCCTCTTCCTTAAGTTGATATCTGCATGAGAGCAGAGATTTAACCAGTGCAAATAATATCAGAGGGAGCGGAAATGATCACCAGCGAGATCCAGAACCTGTTCACCGAGCTGGAGGGCGCCTGGGACCGCGGCGACGGCATCGCGTACGGGGCATGCTTCACGGAGGACGCCAGCTACACGACCTTCGTCGGCACCGTCTACCACGGCCGCGACGACCTGGCCGCCGGTCACCAGGCCCTCTTCGACACGGTGCTCAAGGGCACGAAGATGTTCAACGAGATCACGGAGGTGCGCTTCTACGGTCCCGGCGCCGCCGTGGTCACCGGCAGGGGAGACGTGGCCAAGAAGCGCCCCGCCAAGCTGGCCAAGGTGCAGACGTACACGCTGGTCCGCGAGGCCGACGACAGGTGGCGCATCGCGTCCTTCCACAACACCCGGCGCCGGCCGCTGATGGAGGCGGTGTCGTTCACGTACGTGCCGGCCAGCCGGCCGCGCGGATGAGGAAGGCGGCCCGCTCCTCGACCGGCGCCCGGGGCAGCGTGACCACCGAGTAGCCGTAGTCGGCGTAGGCCCGCACGACCGCGTCGTACGTCCGCTCGGCCTCCCCGAGGCTCTGCCTCCGCTCGCTGTCGTGCTCGTAGATCTCCGGCCACGGCGGCGCGGCGAACACGCGCCGGTGATAGCGGTACGTCCGCGCCGCGTTGTGCAGATGCCGCGGCACCGTACGTCCCAGCATGCGCAGATATCCGATCGTGTCGACCAGCCCCCGATCGAAGACCACGGGCCCCGTCCCCGAGGCGGCGTGGTAGGACCGCAGGTCCCACGCCAGCATCAGCTCGGCGAACAGCTCCGGGTCCAGCCACGGCAGCGCCGGCCCCGAGATCGCCACCTGGTCCCGGATGATCGCCCGCCCGGCCTCCGGCTGCACCCGGAACCCCAGCGAGGCGAGGTGCTCGACCAGGGTGCTCTTCCCGGCGCCCGGCCCTCCGGTGATGACGACGTACCCGTCCGCCACGAGACCTCCACAAAGAGAAAGGCGCGGGCAGAGTGCCCGCGCCTGAGGGAAAGGAGTCGACCGGTTACCGCAGCTCGCGCTTGAGGATCTTGCCCGTGGCCGTCATCGGCAGGGAGTCGCGGAACTCGACCATCCGGGGGTACTTGTAGGCCGCCATGTTGTCCTTGGCCCAGGCGATCAGCTCGTCCTCGGTGATCGCAGAGCCCGGCGCGGGGATGACGTACGCCTTGATCTCCTCGCCGTGGGACTCGTGCGCGACCCCCACCACGGCGGCCAGCGACACGGCCTCGTGGGTCATCAGGACCTCTTCGAGCTCCCGCGGATAGACGTTGAAGCCGCCACGGATGATCATGTCCTTGGCCCGGTCGATGATGGAATAGTAGCCGTCCGCGTCACGGGTGGCGATGTCACCGGTGCGGAACCAGCCGTCGTTCATCACCTCGGCCGTCGCCTCCGGGCGGCCGTAGTAGCCCTTCATGATGTTGTGGCCGCGGATGGCGATCTCGCCGGGACCCTCGCCTTCGACGGTCTTCCAGTCGCCGTCGACCAGCTTCATCTCCACGCCCCAGATCGGGGTGCCGATGGTGCCGGGCTTGGTGGGACGGCCGAGCTGGTTGAAGCTGGCCACCGGCGACGTCTCCGACAGGCCGTACCCCTCCAGGATGCCGATGCCGAAGGTGCGCTCGAAGTCCTTGAGCACCTCCACCGGCGAGGACGCGCCGCCCGCGACGGCGACGCGCAGGGAGCGGGGGACCTCCACGCCGTCCGCGTGGATCTTGGTGAGCATGCCCCAGTACATCGTCGGCACCCCGGCGAAGAAGGTGACGCCCTCCTTGGCCATGAGCGCCAGCGCGTCGCCCGGGTCGAAGCGCGGCAGCAGCACGACGGTGGCGCCGCGCAGGAAGCCGGTGTTCATGACCACGGTCTGGCCGAAGGAGTGGAACAGCGGCAGGACCGCCAGGTACGTGTCGCCCTCGTCGGAGCGGGGGAACATCTTGTCGCTGACCATGGCGTTCAGCAGCATGTTCTGGTGGCTGAGCTCGGCGCCCTTGGGCTGGCCCGTGGTGCCCGAGGTGTAGAGGATCACCGCGGTGTCGTCCGGCGACGTCTGCACGGTCTCGAACTCGCCCGCCATGCCGCCCAGCGCCGCCCAGACCGACTCGCCGTACTCGGACTCGGTCGCGAGCGGGGTCGCGGGCAGCACGAAGAAGTGCTCGCAGCCCTCCGCGGCCTCGAAGCCCGCCTTGCCGCGCTCGCCCAGTGGCAGCTCGGGGGTGCCCTCGAAGCAGAAGAAGGCCTTGGCGTCGCTGTCGCCGAGATGGTAGGTGATCTCCCGCGACTGCAGCAGCACGTTGAGCGGCACCACCGTGGCGCCGGCCTTCAGGATGCCGAAGTAGACGAACGGGAAATACGGCAGGTTGGGGCACGCCAGCGCCACCTTGTCCCCCTTGCCGACACCGCGGGCGACCAGGAGGTTCGCGACCTGGTTGGCTATGGTGTCGATCATGGAGTACGGCAGTCGCATGTCGCCGAAGACGATGGCGGTGCCGTCAGGGGTGTTCCTGGCGCTGTCCTCCAGGACGGTCGACAGGTTGAGCATGACGCCTTCCTCCTCAAAGCCGGGGCTTGGGCGCCATCCTCGCAGCAGGCCATACCGACCGGTAGGTAACGGAGGTCACAACTGCGTATGGACGTGCCGCCCGGCCTGGAGTAAGCAAGTAACAAGTTACTTGGAGGAGCCATGGAGTACGACTACGTGATCGTCGGGGCGGGATCCGCCGGGTGCGTGCTGGCCAACAGGCTCTCGGCCGATCCCGGCGTGACGGTCGCGCTGGTCGAGGCGGGCGGCCAGGACGACAAACTGGAGATCCGCATGCCCGCGGGCTTCGCCAAGCTGTTCAAGACCGACTACGACTGGAACTACACCACGGCCAAACAGGGCGAGATGTCGGGCCGCGAGCTCTACTGGCCCCGCGGCCGCGTGATCGGCGGCTCGTCCTCGCTCAACGCCCAGATGTGGGTGCGCGGCTGCGAACGCGACTACGACCAGTGGGGCGTGCCCGGCTGGTCGTACGGCGAGGTCCTGCCGTACTTCACCAGGGCCGAGCACCGCGTCGGCAGCAACGAGGGCGGCGTCTACGGCACCTCCGGGCCCCTCTACATCTCCGAGCTGCGCAGTCCCAACGTCACCACCGCCGCCTTCCTCAAGGCGTGCGAGGAGCTCGGGCTCACCCGGCTCAAGGAGCTGAACGGCCCCTCCAACGAGGGCTACAGCCCCACCCCCGTCACCCAGAACCGGGGCCGCAGATGGAGCTCGGCCGACGCCTACCTGCGCCCGGCCAAGGGCCGGCCCAACCTCCACGTGATCACCGGGGCCACCGTGGACCGGGTGGTGTTCGAGGGCAGGCGCGCGATCGGCATCGAGCACAGCGGCGGCGCCCAGGTCAGGGCCAAGGGTGAGGTCATCCTGTCCGCGGGCGCGATCGGGTCCCCGTACCTGCTGATGCGCTCCGGCGTGGGCGCCCCCGACGAGCTGCGCGACGCCGGGGTCACGGTCGTGCACGAGCTGCCCGAGGTCGGCAAGAACCTCCAGGACCACCTTTCGAGCGGCGTGTACGTCGAATGCAAGCAGCCGGTGACGCTGACCAAGGCCGAGTCGATCAGCAACCTGCTGCGTTACATCGTGCTGCGCTCCGGCATGCTCACCACGAACGTGGGCGAGGCGGTCGCGTTCATCAGGACCTCGGCCGAGGAGCCCGCCCCCGACATCGAGCTGATCTTCGCGCCCGGGCCGTTCGTCGACCACGGCCTCACCCCGCCGACCGGCCACGGGCTCACCGTCGGCGTCGTGCTGCTGCAGCCGGAGAGCCGCGGCAGGGTCGGGCTCAACGGCCGGGACGTGGTCATCGACCCCGGCTACCTGAGCGCGGAGGCCGACGTCAAACGCCTGGTCGCGGGGCTGAAGACGGCCAAGCAGGTCTTCGCCACGGCCGCGATGAAGCCGTGGGCGGGCGGGCCGATGGCGCCGTACTGGGCGCCGGAGAGCGACGAGGAGCTAGCGCGGTGGGTGCGCGAGCGCGGCGAGACGCTCTACCACCCGGTCGGCACCTGCCGCATGGGGACGGACGACGCCTCCGTGGTCGACCCCTCCCTGCGCGTACGCGGAGTCGAAGGGCTCAGGGTCGTCGACGCGTCGGTGATGCCGACGTTGAACCGCGGCCACACCCATGCCCCGGCTATCATGATCGGCGAAAAGGCAGCCGATCTGATCGGGAAGCACCGGTAAGTGCCTCTTGACGTAAGTGGGCACTTGCAGAAGGCTTGTGTGATATGACACTGTCCGCCGACCTGGACCTGTCGCAGATCCCGTTCTGGGGCCTGCCGCAGTCCGAGCGCAATGAGGCCTTTCGCAGGCTGCGACAGATGGACCGCCCGGTCTTCATGCGGGAGCAGATCGTGCCGTTCATCGGCGGCGGCCCCGGCTTCTACGCCCTGGTGCGCCACGCCGACGTGACCGAGGCCAGCAGGAACGCAGCCGTGTTCAGCAGCGAGCCCTGCTCCAACAGCATCCCCGACATGCCCCGCTGGCTGAGCGTGTACTTCGGCTCCATGATCAACATGGACGACCCGAAGCACGCGCAGTTACGGCGGATCGTCTCCAGAGCGTTCACGCCGCGCATCCTGGCGAAGATGGAGGAGGACCTCGCCAGGGCCGCCGCCGAGATCGTGGACGACGCGATCGAGCAGGGGCCGGGCGACTTCGTCGCGCAGGTGGCCGCCAAGCTCCCCGTACGGGTCATCTGCGACATGATGGGGATCCCGGCCGAGTTCCATGACATGGTGCTGCAGCAGACCAACGTCATCCTGGGCAACACCGACCCCGAGTACACCGGCGTCGGCACCGACCTCACCCGCCGCAACGTCGCCAAGGGCCTGGGCAAGCTGCTGCGCGCCGGCTACTCCCTCAACCGGCTGGCCGCCCGCCTCGGCGACGAGCGGCGCAAGCGCCCCACGGGCGACCTGGTCAGCCTGCTGGTCAACGGCGAGGAGCGGCTCAGCCCGCAGCAACTCGGGTCGTTCTTCATCCTGCTCGTGGTGGCGGGCAGCGAGACCACCCGCAACGCCATCGCGCACGGCCTCAGGCTCTTCACCGAGCATCCCCACCAGCGCGCGATCCTGCTGAACAACTTCGACGGCCACATCGTCACCGCGTGCGACGAGATCATCCGCTACGCCACACCGGTGATCCAGTTCCGCCGCACGCTGACGCGGGACCACGAGATGAACGGCATGCGGTACAAGAAGGGCGACAAGGTGCTGCTCTTCTACAACTCCGCCAACCGCGACGAGGCCGTCTTCGCCGACCCCGACACCTTCGACATCACCCGCGACCCCAACCCGCACGTCGGCTTCGGCGGGCCCGGGCCGCACTACTGCCTGGGCGCGCACCTGGCGCGCAGGGAGATGACCGTGATGTTCCGCGAGCTGTTCACCCGCGTGCCGCACATCAAGGCCGTGGGCGAGCCCGACCACCTGCTGTCCAACTTCATCAACGGCATCAAGCACATGAGCTACACCTTCTGACCTGCGCGCCGGAGCAGCGCCACCGGCAGCAGCGCTCCGGCCAGCGCCAGCCCGGCCGCCACCAGCAACATCGAGGTGACCCCCGCCCGGTACGGCGCCGCCAGCACGGCCACGCCCACGGCCGTGCCGATCTGCTTGACCGTGTTCACGACGCCGGTGGCCATGCCCACCCGGTCCATCGGCGCGGTCAGGCCGACCTGGTTGGCGACGACGTTCCCGGCGCCCAGGCCCAGGCCGCCGAGGAACAGCCCGAACATGATCGGCGTCCACGGGTCGGCCGCGGGGACGCTCATGACCAGCAGCGCGACCGCGATCAGCGCCGGGCCGGCGGCGATGAGCACGCCCATCGGCCACCGGTGCAGCACCCGGCCGATCGCGACGGGCCCGATGACGGCCGCCGCGCTGAAGGCCAGGAAACGCGTGCCCGCCTCGACGGGGCTGGTGTGCAGCTCGCCCTGCACGTACAGGGTGAGGTACGTGAACGCGCCCAGCAGCGCGGCCAGCATGAGCAGCGTCGTTCCCGTGCCGACCGCGAACACCCCGTTCCTGAAGAGCCCGAAGTCGATCATCGGCTCGGCCGAGCGCCGCTCCACGACCACGAACGCCGCCAGCAGGACCAGCCCCGCCACCAGCAGCCACGGGAGGTCGTGGATGAGCGCCGGGATGATCGCGAACAGCGCCGCCGCGACCAGCACGATCCCCGCCGGGTCGAGATGGCCTCTGCCGCGCGACTCCGCCACCCGCTGCCGCAGCGCCACCAGCACGAACGCGCCGATCGGCAGGTTGATCAGGAAGATCGCCCGCCAGCCGAACGCCCCCGTCAGCGCCCCGCCCACGACCGGGCCCAGCGTCATGGCCAGGCCGGAGACCGCGCTGAAGATCCCGAGCGCCTTGCCCCGCTCCGGCCCCTCGGGGTAGACGGAGGCGATCAACGGTGTCGTGGTCCCGTACAGCGCCGACGCGCCCAGGCCCTGCACGCCCCTGGCCAGGTCGAGCAGGGGCGCCGTCGGGGCCAGGGCGCAGGCCAGCGAGGCCAGGGTGAAGACCGAGACCCCGATCGTCAGCAGCCGGCGCCTGCCGTAGCGGTCGGCCAGGACCCCGGCGGGTAACAGGACCGCGGCCAGCGTGAGCGCGTACGCGTCCACCACCCACTGCACCTCGGGCAGGCTCGCCCCCAGGCCGGAGCGGATGTCGGGCAGCGCGATCGTCACGGCGGTCAGGTCCACCACGACGAGCACGATGGTCAATGACGCGAGCGCGAGCACCCATCCCCGCCGCATGAGTTCTCCTCTGTGATACAGGCCCCTTCGAGTAGTGGTACCTCCGAGGCGGGCCGAATGCTAGGTTTCGCAGTCATGGAGATCAGGACTATCCACGCCAACGGGGTGGAGTTCGCGTATCTGTCGTTGGGTGAGGGGCCGCTGGCGCTGTGCCTGCACGGCTTCCCCGACTCCGCGCACACCTGGCGGCACCTGATGCCCGCGCTGGCCCAGCGCGGCTACCGCGCGGTCGCGCCGTTCATGCGGGGATACGCGCCCACCGAGGTGCCCGCCGACGGCGCGTACGAGGACGCCGCGCTGGTCGCCGACGTCCGCGCGCTGCACGAGGAGCTCGGGGGCGACGAGGACGCGGTCGTCATCGGGCACGACTGGGGCGCCTTCCCCGTGTACCACCTGGCAGGACGTTTCCGGCGCGCCGTCACGCTCGCGGTGCCGCCGCCCGGCTCGCTCGGCGCCGGGTTCCTGGAGTACGAGCAGCTCAAGCGGTCGTTCTACGTCTTCCTCTTCCAGACGGCCGTGGGCGAGGCGGCCGCCGCGAGCCCCGGCTTCCTCGAGAACCTCTGGCGCGACTGGTCGCCCGGCTACGACGCGCGCGAGGACCTGGAGTTCGTACGGCGCAGCATCGGCGAGCCCGCCAACCTGAGCGCGGCCCTCGGCTACTACCGGGCCATGCTCGGCACCACGCCTCCGTCCGGCCGCTACCCGGCCCTGGAGGGCGGGATCACCGCCCCCGTCCTGTTCCTGCACGGCGCCCAGGACGGATGCCTGAGCGCCGAGCTGGCCAAGAACGCGATGAGCCACCTGCCCCTGGGGTCGCGGGCCGAGCTGGTGGCGGGCGCCGGGCACTTCCTCCACCTGGAGCGCCCGGCCGAGGTCAATCGGCTGATCCTGGACTGGCTCGGCTCGCCGTCCGCGGCCGAGATGACCCAGGTCCGCCCGCGGGGGTTCACCTCCTGACGCGGCCCGCCTCCTTCCTGAGGACCGCGATCTCCGGATGCTGCCCCGAGAGGCTGACCCGGACCGCCTCCTCCAGCGCGAACCCGCGCGGGATCCCGTCGTGCACCAGCGCCACGGCGAGCCCGTCGGAGGCCAGCACCCGCCGGACCTCCCGCCAGAGCGGGCCGAGGTCCCGCGCGAGCAGCCCGCGGGGCGGCACCTGACGCCCCCAGGGCGGGTTCACCAGCACCCGGTCCACGCTCCCGTCGGCCAGCGGGATCCGCCCGCCGTCCGCCACCCCCCACCCGAACGCCGCCCCGACCCCGGCGCTTGCTGCGCCCCCGGCCCGTGCGTTGGCGGTGGCGGCGCGGAGTGCGGCCGGGTCGTGGTCGAAGCCCAGGAGACGCGCTCTGGGGGCCAGCGCGTGGGCCTCGATGAGCGTCGTGCCCGCGCCGCAGCACGGGTCGAGCACCGTCCCCGCGCCCCCGAGGCGGGCCAGCGCCGCCATGGCGGCGGCCACCGGCGGGTGCAGCGTGCCCCGGATCGAGTCCGTCTTGTACGCCCGCCGGTGCAGCGGCCGGTCCGCCAGCCGCAGCGCGATGAGCGCCCGGTCGCCCTCGATCGTGACCCGCCACGACATCGCGTCCCGCGGCGGCCGCCCCCCGTCCCTCCTGGAGTGGTACGGCAGCCGCAGCGGCCGCGCCAGCTCGGCCCCGACCGCGTCCTCGATCTCGAACCGGGTGTAGTTGCGCCGCCCGACGAACGACGCCGACACCTCCACCCCGCTGCCCGTCAGCCCTCCCAGGCTCACGGAGCGGGCCGCGAGGGCCAGCCGGCGCAGCGCGGAGCGGCCGTGGCCGATCCCGTCCACCACGGCGGCGGCCAGCAGCACGTCGTCTGCGGTCCGCAGGCCCGTCAGGTCGGCTCCCGGCGCGGCCTCGAACCACACCTCGCGATGGCGCACCCCGTGCACCACGCCCAGCCGGGAACGTCGAATCTCCGTGGCCACCAGGGGCTCGATGCCATGCACCGCCCTGGCCACGGCAAAGGTATGCACGTGTCCTTCTCCCACGTCGCGACCCGGGACGGCGCTCGCTCAGCCGTCCCGCATCGCCGGCGGTGGGGTCGTCCGCGACCCGCCGGCGGATCGCTACCGGAGGTGGAAGAAGAAGAACGTCATGCGCGCCACCCTAGAGCCCGCCCGCCACCGGGAGCCACTGGTTTTCCGGGGCCATGAGCACATTGACGTAAGTGGTTGCTTTCACAAAAGATGGCCTTATGAGCGTCCTTGACTTCGATCTGTCTGATCGCGACTTCTGGGCCAGGCCCATGAGCGAGCGCGAGGAGGCGTTCGAGCGGCTGCGCGCGCTGCGGACCCCCGCCTTCTTCCAGGAGATGGAGATCGACTTCGCGCCCAGGGGCCCCGGCTACCACGCCCTCGTCAAGCACGCCGACATCCTCGAGGCCAGCCGCAACCCCGAGGTCTTCTGCTCGGGCGACGGCGGCGCGACGAACATCCCCGACATGCCCGCCGAGTTCGCCGAGTACTTCGGCTCGATGATCAACATGGACGACCCGCGCCACGCCAGGCTGCGCAGGATCGTCTCGCGCGCGTTCACGCCCAAGATGATCAAGCAGTTCGAGGCGGACGTGGAGGCGGCGGCCGCCGGCATCGTGGACGACCTGCTGGCGAAGGGGCCGGGCGGCGACTTCGTCACCGAGGTCGCCGCGCGCCTTCCCCTGAAGATCATCTGCGACATGATGGGCATCCCCGAGCGGGACTACCGGTTCGTCTTCGAGCACTCGAACGTCATCCTCGGCGGCTTCGACCCCGAATACGGCGGCGCCGACCTCACCCAGCTCGCCGAGCGCCTGCTCACCGCCGGCATGGAGCTCCAGCAGCTCGTGCAGGACCTCGCCGCCCACCGCGCCGAGAACCCCACGGAGGACCTGACGTCGTCCCTGGTCAACGCCAACATCGACGGCGAGCGGCTGACGATGCAGGAGCTGGGGTCGTTCTTCATCCTGCTGGTGGTGGCGGGCAACGAGACCACCAGGAACGCCATCTCGTACGGGCTGCGCCTGCTCACCAACAACCCCGACCAGCGCGCGCTCTGGCTGGAGGACATCGACGGGCACGCGCCCGGCGCCGTGGAGGAGATCGTCCGGCTGGCCTCCCCGGTGAACTTCATGCGCCGCAAGGTCACCAGGGACCACGAGATGAACGGGCACCTGTACCGCAAGGGCGAGAAGGCGGTCCTGTTCTACTGGTCGGCGAACAGGGACGAGAGCGTGTTCGCCGACCCGCACCGCTTCGACATCACCCGGCAGCCCAACCCGCACGTCGGCTTCGGCGGGCCCGGGCCCCACTTCTGCCTGGGCGCGCACCTGGCCCGGCGGGAGATCACGGTGATGTTCCGCGAGCTGCTGCGCCGCGTGCCGCGCATCGAGGGCGGCCGGCCCGACCGGCTGCACTCCATGTTCATCAACGGGATCAAGCACATGGAGTGCGACTTCTGATCAGCCCTGGGCGCCAATCCTCAGCTGGTTCATGACCGTGCGGATGTCGGGCAGGAGCTGCTTGCTGTCCGCCGGGATCGACATGTAGACGATGGCCGGGACGTTGCCCCCGGTGTTGACGGCCATCGTCACGATCGTGGCCTTCTCGGTCTCCGACGTCAGCGAGTACGCGATCAGCCGTCCCGTGTTGTCGCCCACCTTGATCGGCTGCTGGGCGATCTTGCGGACCTTGTTGCCGGTGGGGAAGAAGCGCTTGCGCGCGTCCAGCACCACCTGCTTGATGACCGGCTCCAGGTTGTCCTTCTCGTAGTACGAGGCCAGCTTCTGCGGCAGCGGGCCCGACATGAGCTGGGCGCTCGTGTCCTGCGTGATCGGGACGAACTGGCGGGTGTCGTAGTTGTACGTGGCCTTGACGGTGGTGCGCGTGTCCAGCCGCCACGTGCCGCCCAGGCGCGGGAGCGAGATCCCGGCGGCGGCGTCGGGCACCCTGCCGAGGATCGGGGCGGCCTTGCCCGGGTACTTCGGCAGCGCTCCGATCGTGGTCGAGGACCTCGTGGAGCTCGGCTTCTGCGAGGTCGTGGGCTTCTCGGCCACGGTGTTGGAGGCCGCCGGGTCGTCACCGGCCAGCGGGCCGGCGAGGAACGCCCACAGCAGCGCCGCGACCAGCGCGATCGCCACGGAGCCGCCGAGCGCGTAGATCCAGATGGGCCTGCCCTGACTCTCCTCCTCCAGGGAGTCCTCGTCGCCCATGGCCTGGTAGTCGTCGCCGAAGACGGTGTTCCAGAGCTCCTGCTGGCGCTCCGGCGGCGGTGTGCGGGAGCCGCTGATCTGGCCTGCGGTCACGAACGGGCGGTCGGGGTCCGAGGGGTCGCGGTTCAGGTTCGAGCCGGGGCGCGGGGCGCCGGTGTCCTCGGCGGGGGGCGTGGCGCTGATGTTCGATGAGTCCATGGTGGGGGAGGGGGTGGCGCGGTCGTTGAGCAGGTTCTCCGTGTGCTGGCCGTACGTCATCGTCCGCTCTTCGGAAGGGTGTGCCTGCCGGGGCGGCGCGTGCGCGCCCTGCGGAAGGTCGTCGACCTGGTACATGGCCGTCGCCTGCTCCGGGGAGCCGGCGTTGTCCCGCTCGGCGGGGGGCCAGGGGGCGGGGGAGGAGAGGTTCGACCAGGAGCCGGCGGCCGGGGGCGGCTGTTCCCACGCCGGGATCGGGTCCGGCGGCTGCTCCCACGCGGGGATCGGGTCCGGCACCGGGCGCTCCCCGCCTCGCGGGGGGAACTCCGAGCCGCCCCGTCCCGGCGCCTCGGACCAGGAGGCCGGCCCGGCGCTGCCCTGCTGAGGCCCGTCCGGCCATGAGGACGGCCCGCCGGGGAGCGAGGACGGCCCGCCGGGGAGCGAGGACGGCCCGCCGGGGAGCGGCGACGGTCCGCCGGGGAGCGGAAGGTCGGGCCGGGAGGACCGCCCGCCCTGCGGCGCGGCATCCGGCCACGAGGCCGGGCCGTTCTGCGGCGGGGAGTCGGACCAGGAGGAGGGCCCGTTCTGTGGCGGGGAGTCCTGCCACGAGGAGGGGCCGTTCTGCGGCGGAGAGTCGGGCCAGGCGGTCGGCGCGCTCTGCGGCGACGCCTCCGGCCAGGAGGACGGTCCGGCGCTCTGCGGCGACGAGTCGGGCCAGGAGGACGGGCCCGCCGCGCTCGGGGGCGGCACGTCCGGCCAGGAGGAAGGGCCGGAGTGGCCCTGCGGGGAGGGCTCGGGCCAGGAGGGGCCGGTGGCGTCGCGGGCCGGCGGGGCCGGCCAGGAGGGTCCGGTGGCGCCCTGGGGCGGCAGGTCCGGCCACGACTGCGGGCCCCCGGCCTCGGAACGGGCGGGCTCGGGGCGGGACCTGCGGGGTGGCTCCGGCCAGGAGTCGTCCGTGCGCGGCGGCTCGGGCCACGCCGGGTCCTGCTGAGCGGACCTCGGGGCCTCGGGCCAGGACATGGGGACCTCCGTTGCGGGGGAGCCGGGCGCGTCGCGGCGCGGTGCGTCTGGCCAGGACGGTGGCAGGTGTGGTCCGGAATTCTCCGTTGCCATTGCTGCCGGCCCTCCCGAGTATCTGTCCGGATAGCCCGTTATATCCGGATTCGACGTACCAGGCATGATCTCATGGGATTTTCCAGGAGATACAGGTGGTTCCGCAGCGAAACGAGCGAAGCCGTGCGGATCCGTCGGCGGGTCCTGCATGGGCAGGCCTGCCTCCGGTCGCTCGGGCTCAGCTGGGTACACCACGGTGACAAGGGTATTCATAGGGGACGAATGAGGTCACAACGGATACATCACCATCAGGTCTCGCTGGACCTGAAGGGTCCATTGTGCCTGCGGACCTCGATCGAGTATCTGCATTCAGCCGAAGACGTGCGCTAGGCTTGACACATGCGTTCCGCGACCCTGCTTCTTAGCGGGCCGCGACGGCCCTGAAGATTCTCGCCGTCGCGGCTACCCCTCGTTGTGTGCACGGGGGGTTTTCTTATGGGGTCCGAATCAAGCCAGAAGGACAGTAGCCGTGAGTGAGTACGATCCGCAGGCGCTGCAGGCCAAGTGGCAGCAGCGGTGGGAGGAGCAGGAACCCTACCGGGCGAGCGAAGACCCGGCTGACCCGCGCGAGCGCCGCTACATGCTCGACATGTTCCCCTACCCGTCCGGCGACCTGCACATGGGGCACGCCGAGGCCTTCGGGCTGGGCGACGTGGTCGCTCGTTACTGGTACCAGCAGGGTTACAACGTCATGCACCCGATCGGGTGGGACTCCTTCGGCCTGCCGGCGGAGAACGCCGCGATCAAGCGGAACGCCCACCCGGCCGAGTGGACCTACGCCAACATCGAGACGCAGGTCACCTCGTTCAAGCGCTACGCGCTGTCCTTCGACTGGTCGCGCCGTCTGCACACCAGCGACCCCGACTACTACCGCTGGAACCAGTGGCTGTTCAACCGGTTCTTCGAGCGCGGCCTGGCCTACCGCAAGGGCGGCCTGGTCAACTGGTGCCCCAACGACCAGACCGTGCTGGCCAACGAGCAGGTCGTGGCCGGCAAGTGCGAGCGCTGCGGCGCCGACGTCGTCCGCCGCGAGCTGACGCAGTGGTACTTCAAGATCACTGACTACGCGCAGCGCCTGCTGGACGACATGGACCAGCTGCAGGAGGGCTGGTCCGAGCGGCTGCTGACCATGCAGCGCAACTGGATCGGCCGCTCCGAGGGCGCCGACGTGCTGTTCGAGATCGAGGGCCGCGAGGAGCCGGTCCACGTCTACACCACGCGGCCCGACACGCTGTTCGGCGCCACCTTCTTCGTGGTCGCCGTGGACGCCAAGCTGGCCGACGAGATCGTCACCGACGAGCACCGCGCCGAGTTCGAGGCCTACCGCGCCGAGGTCGCCAAGCTGAGCGACATCGAGCGGCTGTCCACCGACAAGGAGAAGACCGGCGTCTTCCTGGGCCGCTACGCGGTCAACCCGGTCAACGGCGAGCGCATCCCGGTCTGGGCGGCCGACTACGTGCTGTCCGACTACGGCCACGGCGCCATCATGGCCGTGCCCGCCCACGACCAGCGCGACCTGGACTTCGCGGTGAAGTTCGAGCTGCCGGTGAAGGTCGTCGTGCACACCGGCCTGGCCGACCCGGGCGAGACCGGCGAGGCCACGCCGGGCGAGGGCACGCTGGTCAACTCCGGGCCGCTCGACGGCCTGACCAAGGTCGAGGCCATCTCCAAGATCATCGAGATCCTGGAGCGCGAGGGCAGGGGCACGGGCGCGGTCAACTACCGGCTGCGCGACTGGCTGCTGTCCCGCCAGCGGTTCTGGGGCACCCCGATCCCGATCATCCACTGCGGCGACTGCGGCGAGGTGCCCGTCCCCGACGAGCAGCTGCCGGTCACGCTGCCCGACATGCGCGGCGAGGCACTGGCCCCCAAGGGCGTCTCCCCGCTGGCCAGCGCCACCGAGTGGGTCAACGTCGAGTGCCCCAAGTGCGGCGGCGCGGCCAAGCGCGACACCGACACGATGGACACGTTCGTCGACTCGTCGTGGTACTACCTGCGTTACTGCTCGCCCGGCTACACCGACGGCCCGTTCGACGTCGAGCGGGTGCGCAAGTGGGGCCCGATCGACCAGTACGTCGGCGGCATCGAGCACGCGGTGCTGCACCTGCTCTACTCGCGGTTCTTCACCAAGGTCCTGCACGACATGGGCATGGTCGACTTCACCGAGCCGTTCCGGCGCATGCTGAACCAGGGCCAGGTGATCAACGGCGGCAAGGCCATGTCGAAGTCCCTGGGCAACGGCGTGGACCTGGGGCAGCAGATCGACGACTTCGGCGTCGACGCCGTGCGCCTGACCATGGTCTTCGCCGGGCCGCCCGAGGACGACATCGACTGGGCCGACCTCTCGCCGGCGGCGTCGCTGAAGTTCCTGGCCCGCGCGCTGCGCGTCATGTCCGAGGTGGACAGCGCGCCCGGCGTGGCGTTCGAGGGCGGCGACGTGGAGCTGCGCAAGGTCACCCACCGCACGATCGACGAGGTCACCAAGCTGGTCGAGTCCTACCGCTTCAACGTCGCGGTGGCCCGCATGATGGAGCTGACCTCGGCCACGCGCAAGGCCATCGACTCCGGCCCCGGCGCGGGCGACCCCGCGGTGCGCGAGGCCGCGGAGACGCTGGCGATCATGCTGTCGCTGGTGGCCCCGTACACCTCCGAGGAGGGCTGGGAGCGGCTGGGCCGCACCGGCGCCGTCGCCTTCGCCGGGTGGCCGGTGGCCGAGCCCGCGCTGCTGGTGCAGGAGTCGGTCACCTGCGTGGTGCAGGTGGCGGGCAAGGTGCGCGACCGGCTGGAGGTCTCGCCGGACATCACCGAGGACGAGCTGCGCCAGCTGGCGCTGGCCTCGGAGAAGGTCGCCCCTTACCTGACGAACTCGCCCCGCAAGGTGATCGTCCGGGCGCCCAAGCTGGTCAACATCGTCCCGTAACTCATAGCTCGCGCAGTGCCGGCAGCAGCTCCTTCTCCGCCCAGTCGAAGAAGGGCTGCTGCTGGTCGTGCCCGATCTGGACGAGCGCGACGTGGGTGTACCCGGCGTCGGCGAACTGCCTGACGCCCTGCACGACCGCGTCCACGTCGTTCCCGCACGGCACGCTCTGGGCCACGTCCTCGGGCCGTACGGTGCCGGTCGCGGCGGCGAAGTTCACCGGACCGGGCAGCTCGGCCATGACCTTCCAACCGCCGGCGGCCGCCCAGCGCCACAGGCGGTGTGCGCGATCCCTGGCAGCCTCGGGATCGGTGTCGTACGCGATGGGCAGCTGCCCGTACACGGGCCTGCCGTGCCCGCCCGCGGCGTTGAACTGCCTGACCACGTCCGGCAGCGGTTCGTTGACCACCAGCACGTCGCCGTACTCGGCGGCGATCTCCGCGGACTGGCCGCCCGAGGCGGCGATGGCGAGCGGGACCGGCCGCTCCGGCAGGTCGTAGAGCTTGGCCGAGTCGACGTCGTAGAACTCGCCCTGGTACGTGACGTAGTCGCCGCCGAACAGCAGCTTGATGATCCGGATCGCCTCGGCGAACATCCGGTGCCGGGTGTCCACGGGTGGCCAGCCCTCGCCGATGACGTGCTCGTTCAGGTTCTCGCCAGCCCCGAGACCCAGCGTGAACCTGCCCTCGCTCAGCACGCCCATGGTCGCCGCCTTCTGGGCCACCACGGCCGGGTGGTAGCGCATGATGGGGCAGGTCACGTACGTCATGAGCGGCAGGCGCCGGGTGACCTGGGCCGCCGCGCCGAGCACGGACCAGCAGTACGGCGAGTGCCCCATCTCCTCGATCCACGGGAAGTAGTGATCGGAGATGACCGCGTAGTCGAAGCCGATCCGCTCGGCCACCGCGGCGTGATCGACCAGCTCCCGCGCGGGGGTCTGTTCGGACATCAAGGTGTAGCCGATTTGTACCATATGGTGCCGCGTACCCGGGTTTGTCAGTCTTAGTCGCCGGACTGGAGTTCCTCCAGCACCAGCCCTATGCCGATCCCGAGCAGCCAGATGTCCTTGACCAGCCCGATGCCCTGCTCGGACGGGCGCAGGCTGCCCTCCTGCCGCATCCCCGGCGTCCTGAGATACAGGCCGACCAGCCCCGCCGCGAACCCGGTCAGAGCGGCCCCCGCCACCAGCGACGGCACGATCGGCACGAGCAGCGCGGTCCCGAGCGCGATCTCGCTTCTGGAGAGCAGCCTGGTGAAGGCCACCGGGTCCATGTCACGCAGGAACGGGTACGTGTTCGCGGCCATGCCGTGCAGGCCCGCCGCGGTCTGCTCGTCGGCGTGGACCTTGCTGAGCCCGGAGTTGAGGATGACGGCCGCGGCCGCCAGGCGGGACGGGAGCTGGTGTGGACGGGCGCAAAACTTCATAGTCCACCCTCTTCCCGGCATTTCAGGCACATCCCCTACTTGACAGTTCGCGGGACGTGGTGGGCCCGTTCGAGGGAGAATTCTTGGGCTGACCTTGGCATCTGGCATTAATGTGCACATGTGACAAATGGCGCATACCTCAGATACCCGCATATCCACGGTGACATGGTCACCTTCGTCGCAGACGACGATGTCTGGCTGGCTCCCCTGTCCGGAGGCAGGGCCTGGCGGTTCACCGCCGACCGCGTCCCGGTGTCGCACCCGAGATTCTCGCCCGACGGCACGCGCATCGCGTGGACGGGTGGCAAGGAGGGCGCGCCGGAGGTGTTCGCGGCCGGGATCGACGGCCCCGAGGGCGAGCGGCTGACCTACTGGGGTAGCGCCACGACCGGCGTACGCGGCTGGACGGGCGAGGGCGACGTGCTGGCGGTCACCGCGGCCGGGCAGAGCGAGCGGGGACGGACCTGGGCGTACGCGGTGCCGCTCGACGGCGGCCCCGCCACGCGCCTGCCGTACGGGTGGGTCAGCGACGTGGCCGTCAGCGGCGCGCGGGTGGCCACCGTGTCGCCGATGTGGCGCGAGCCGTCGCAGTGGAAGCGGTACCGGGGCGGCACGGCCGGCAAGATCTGGGTCGACGCGGAGGGCGACGGGGAGTTCGCCCGCCTGTTCGCCGACAGCACCGCGCAGTACTGGGCGGTCAACTGGGTGGGGGACCGGCTCGTCTTCCTGTCCGACGTCGACGGCGTCGGCAACGTCTACTCCGCCCTGCCCGACGGGTCCGACCTGCGCAGGCACAGCGATCACCAGGAGTTCTACGCCCGCCACGCCGTCGGTGACGGGGAGCGGGTCATCTACGGCCACGCCGGGGACCTTTGGCTGCTGGAGAGCCTGGACGCGGAGCCGTACCGGCTGGACGTGACGCTGGGCGGGCCGCGGCCGGGGCGGGCCAAGCGCCCCGCGCCGCTGCGGGTCGGCGCGTTCTCGCCGGACGCGAGCGGGCGGGCCAGCGCCGTGGAGATCCGCGGCACCGCCCACTGGGTGACCCACCGCGACGGGCCCGCGGGCGTGCTGCGGGCGCAGCCGGGCGTCCGCGTACGGCTGCCGCAGGTGCTCGACGCGGACGGCCGGGCCGTCTGGGTGTCGGACGCCAGCGGCGAGGACGGGCTGGAGATCGGCACGCCGGGCGGCGAGATCAGGACGCTGGCCACCGGGGAGCTCGGGCGGGTGCTCGAACTGACGGTCTCGCCCGACGGCAAGCACGTGGCGGTCGCCACGCATGACGGGCGGCTGCTGGTCGTCGACATCGAGTCCGGAAATATCCGGCAGCTCGACCGGACCACGCAGGGAGACGTCAGCGGGCTCACGTTCTCGCCCGACTCGGGGTGGCTGGCCTGGGTGCACCCGCACCACGAGCCGCTGTCGCAGATCAAGATGGGGCGGGTCGACGGGACGTCGGTGATCGACGTGACGTCGGTGCGCTTCTCCGACTTCGATCCGATGTTCACCAAGGACGGGAAGCACCTGGCGTTCCTGTCGATGCGGACCTTCGACCCGGTGTACGACGCGCACGTCTTCGACATGTCCTTCCATGGCGGGTGCAAGCCGTACATCGTGCCCCTGCAGGCCACCACGCCGTCGCCGTTCGACCCCTCCCTGCAGGGACGCGGGTTCAACGGCGAGGACGACAAGCCCGCCAAGGACGACAAGAAGGACGACGCCGCACCGCGAACCGAGGTCGATCCCGAGGGGCTCCCCTCGCGCGTGGTGCCGGTGCCGGTGCCCGCGGGCCGCTACGGCAACCTGCGTACCGCCAAGGACGCCCTGCTCTGGCTGCGCCACCCCCTCGCGGGGCAGATCGGCGACGGCACCGAGCCGGTCACCGAGATCGTGCTCGAACGCTACGACCTCAAGAAGCGCGCCAAGTCCGAGCTGGGCAAGGAGGTGCGTGCGTTCGAGGTCAGCGGCGACGGCGGCAGGCTCGTCACCAACGGCAAGAACGGCCTGCAGACCCGCGCCGCCACAGAGGGCGACGAGGTTGTCTCCATCGACCTCGACCGGATCGCCGTGGAGATCGACCCGATCGCCGAGTGGCGGCAGGGCTTCCGCGAGGCCGGCCGCCTCATGCGCGACCACTTCTGGCGCGAGGACATGAACGGCGTCGACTGGCAAGGCGTGCTCGACCGCTACGAGCCCCTGGTGGGGCGCATCGGCGCCCACTCCGAGCTGATCGACCTGCTCTGGGAGACGCAGGGCGAGCTGGGCACCTCCCACGCGTACGCGAGCGCCACCGGCGCCGGCGTCGACCCGCGCCGCAGCCAGGGGCTCCTGGGCGCGGACCTCGCCAGGGACGACGACGGCGTGTGGCGGGTCGTACGCATCCTGCCCGGCGAGTCCTCCGACCACGACGCGCGCTCCCCGCTGCTCGCGCCCGGGGTGGCCGTCCGTCCCGGTGACGCGATCGTCGCGGTGGGCGGGCGTCCCGTGGATCCGGTACGCGGTCCGCTGGCCCTCCTGGCGGGCACCGCCGGCCAGCCCACTGAGCTGACCGTACGGCCGGCCGCCGGCGGGGACACCCGCCGCGTCGTGGTCAGCCCCATCGCGGAGGACACCCGGCTGCGCTACCACGACTGGGTGGAGAGCCGCCGCGCCCGCGTCCGGGAGGCCTCCGCCGGCAGGCTCGGATACCTGCACGTGCCCGACATGGTGGCGACGGGGTGGGCGCAGTTCCACCGCGACCTGCGTACCGAGATGGCCTTTGACGGGCTGGTCGTGGACGTGCGCGAGAACGGCGGCGGGCACCTGTCGGAGCTCGTGCTGGAGAAGCTGTCCCGCAAGGTCACGGGGTGGTCGCGGGCACGAGGCTACGAGCCGATGCGCTACCCGGAGGACTCGCCCCGGGGGCCGATCGTGGCGATCACCGACGAGTTCGCGGGCTCGGACGGGGACATCGTCAGCGCCGGGATCAAGATCCGCGGCATCGGCCCGCTGGTGGGGACGCGGACCTGGGGCGGGGTGATCGGCATCGACTCCCGGTACTCGCTCGTCGACGGGACGCGGGTCACGCAGCCCCGGTACTCGTTCTGGCTCGAAGGGCACGGCTGGGGCGTGGAGAACTACGGGGTGGAGCCGGACATCGAGGTGGTGATCACGCCACAGGACCGGGTGGCGGGGCGGGACCCGCAGCTCGAGAAGGCGATCGAGCTGGCGCTGTCCGCCCTCGAAGAACACCCATCCGCCACGCCGCCGGACCTCCCGCCGCTGCAGTAACCTCGCTGCGGTAACCCCCCACTCACCGCCTCACCCACCGCCCCGACCGGCACCCGGCCGCCAGCCTCGCCGTCGGGGCCTCTGCCCACTCACCCCCCATTCGCCACCTGGCAGCTAGCCTCGCCGTCGGGCCCACCCCCCTGCGCCTCATGTCCACACCGACGTGCCGCGCCCCGAGCGTTCCCGCCGCTCCGCCACCTCCGGTACCGGGCCGCACCCCTGCCGACCTCCGCACCAACGTCGCCGCGCCACGCCGCCCACGCCGCGCCGCCAACGCCGCGCCGCCACACCATGCCGCCACACCGAGCCGCGCGCCTTTGGCGCCGGCACGCTGCACTGCTGGGCCGCCCACGCCTTCGCTCTGCGCAGCCCGCCGTTCCCCTTCTCCACGCGATGCGTGCCGCGCCACCTCGTGCGTCGCGCCATTCGCGCGCCCAGTGGGACGGACGCTTGCCTGGGTACCCCGTTGTCCGGTGCGCGGGTCCATCACCACCCAGCCGGGCGGCGTGGCAGGAGTGTCGTGGGGATCCCGCCACGCCCCTTGGGAAAACCAGGGTCAGGGCATCTGGGTCAGCCGGTCGAGGATCTCGGCCAGGATCGCCTCCGTGGTGGCGAAGTTCAGCCGGACGTAATGCTCGCCGCCGGGCCCGAAGACCGCGCCGTCGACCAGCCGCACCCGGGCCTCCCGCTCGTACACCTCCGCCATTCCCGGCCGCCCCACGTTCAGCCACGCCAGGTACGTGGCCTGCGGAACCCGATAGCCGACCGATGCCGGCAGCCGGGAGGCGATGATGCGGCGGTTGCGGTCCAGCAGGGCGCGGGTCGACTCCAGCCAGGCGTCCCCGTGCCGCCACGCCGCCACCGTGGCCTCCACGCCGAAGAGGTTCGCGGAGCCGTACACGAAGGGCGGCTGCGCCTCCAGGGCCTTGCGGACGCCCGCGTGTCCCAGGTGGGCCACCGAGCAGCGGATGCCGCCCAGGTTGAACGCCTTCGTGGCGGACGTGAGTGTGACGGTGCGTTCGGGGAGGATCGTGGCGAACGGGATGTGCTGGTGCGGCTCGAACGTGAGGTCCGCGTGGATCTCGTCCGCGATGACCAGCAGGTCATGGCGTTCGACGTGCTCGGCCAGCTTCGCCAGCTCCTCGCGGGTGAACGAGCGGCCGGTCGGGTTGTGCGGGTTGACGAGGAGGAGCACCCGGCAGCCCGACAGGTCGGGCACCTCGAAGCGCCACGCGTCCCCGTCGGGCTCCAGCTGGATCGGATGAAGGGGCCGTTCCATGACCTTCAGCGTCTCCAGGAACGGATGGTAGGCCGGGGTGTGCAACGCGACCCCGTCGCCCGGCCGGGTCCAGACCTGGAGGAGGACCTGGAGCGCCTGGTTGAGGTCGTTGAACGAGCGTACGAGCGAGGGATCGGCCTGCCAGCCGTACCGGTTCGCCATGCGTTCGGCGAACGCCTCGGCCAGCGGCCCGGCTGAGGGCTGTTCGAGCCAGGTCGGGTAGCCCAGGTCGCCGGCGGCCCGGCGCCGCAGTGCCTCGATCACCTCGGGAGCGGTGGACAGGTCCATGTCGGCGACCCAGGCGGGGATGACGCCCGGCGGGACTTCTGACCACTTGATGCCATCGTGGGATGTCTTGAGGTCTTCAGGGGTATATGCCTCATTCACGCGGCAATTCTAGGATTATTGATTGTGATGAGGTGGCGAGGCCGCTTATGGGAGGCTGGACGGCGATGATGTCTAACCCCAAGGTCGATGCCATTGTCGAGACCTACCTGTCGGTGGCCGACGCAGAGGCTCCCGGGCTCGTGGAGGGTCTCTATCTGGAGGGCTCGGCGGCGCTGGGCGACTACCGGCCCGGCGCGAGCGACGTGGACTTCGTCGCGGTGACGGCCTCGGAGGCGCCGTTCGGGGTGGTGGAGCGCATTCACGCCCGGTTGGGCGCGTACCCGTTCGAGGGCTGCTACCTCACGTGGGACGACCTCGGCCGGGACCCCGCGGAGCTGGGGACGCGTCCCCGGGCGCACGCGGGGAAGATCAACCCACGGGGCGGCCTCAACCCGGTCACCTGGCACACGCTGGCCCAGAACGGCCTGACCTGCCGCGGCCCCAAGCCGGACGAGATCGATATCTGGCACGATCCAGCCGTCCTCGCGGCCTGGACCGACGGCAACCTCGACCGGTACTGGCGCCGCCTGGTGGCCAGGGCCTCCCACCTGGCCTCGCCCTGGGGGCTGGCCTGTCTCGGCGGCTACAACACGGTCTGGGTCGTCACGGGCGTCGCCCGGCTCCACTACACGCTGGCGACCGGCGAGATCACCTCCAAGTCGAGGGCCGGGCAGTACGCGTTGGCGGTGTTCCCCGAGCGCTGGCATCGGGTGGTGAACGAGGCGCTACGCCTGCGCGAGGAGGACGAGACCGCGCTGCCGACGCTCTCGGGCGCGGTCAGCGGGCTGAGCGAGCACTTCGGCACCCCCCGCAAGTCCCTGTACGGCTCGCCGTTCGAACGGCGGCGCGACGTGCTCGCCTTCGCCGATCAGGCGATCATGGCCGCGCACGAGCTGTACGCGGCCCGTTAGAAGCCCCGGGACCTTCAGTCGGTGCCGCACGCGGGCCGCGACTCGCGGGTCGAGCAGAACGACGGGTCGAGCGCCTTCAAGGGCAGCGCGAGCTTCGTGCCGGAGTGAGCGGGCCGGTGCGGCGACTTCCTGCACCGCGCCGGGCGCGCATCCGAGCGGCTGCTCCAACGGCGCGACCTTTGGTGTGGTGCTTCCTCATCGGGCGTTGCTGAAGGCGGTGCGTTGTAGACGCCCTCCCAATCTGGGCCCTTGATCGAGTCGAGCGGGCGGCTTGTGGCTTCGTCAAGCGGTCATGGAGGCGGCGACTTCTGGGCGCTGCGGGTGTTGGCGAAGGATGGGGTGGCGACACAGTGCGATGCTGAGACCGAGTTCCGCGCCAGTGCCCGAGGGCCGGGTGGCGACATGGAGCGATGCTGAGACCGAGTTCCGCGGAATGGTTCGATGCCGAGACCGAGTTCGGCGCCAATGTCCGATGGCGGGGTGGCGACACGGTGCGATGTCGGCGTTGGGTGGCCTTGAGCGCCGCGACCGACAACATGGGACTGGATGGCGCCCCCGGACGGCTCAGTCTCCAGGGGCATGGCGTCCCTCGCCGGTCCGGATGGCCGGTGACGGGGCCTCGGCCCGAGGGCGAGGTGGAGTTGGAGCCGTACGTACCCATGAACAGGTGTGTTTCGGCGCGCGCCGGAACGCGGCGCGAGCGGTTGGACGCGCGCCCGAGACCCTTTCGGGGCCCTGACCGCTGCTAGAGCCGGCGCAGGACCGCCACGACCTTGCCCAGGACGCTGGCCTCGTCGCCGGGGATGGGCTCGTAGTTGGGGTTGTGGGGGACGAGCCAGACATGGCCGTCCTTGCGCTTGAAGGTCTTGACGGTGGCCTCACCCTCGATCATGGCGGCCACGATGTCGCCGCTCTCCGCCACCGGCTGCTGGCGGACGACCACCCAGTCGCCGTCGGCGATGGCGGCCTCGATCATCGAGTCACCGGCGACCTGCAGGAGGAACAGGGTGCCCTCGCCGACGAGCTGCTTGGGCAGCGCGAAGACGTCTTCCACGCTCTCCTCGGCCAGGATCGGACCACCGGCGGCGATGCGGCCGACGAGCGGGACATAGGCGGCCGTGGGGCGGTTGATCGTGGGCTCTTCGTCGGTCGCGTCAGGGTCCACCCACAGCACGGGCTCGCCCGGGAGGCGCACTTCGAGCGCGCGCGGCCGGTGCGGGTCGCGACGCAGGTAACCCTTGCGCTGAAGCGCCGTCAACTGGTGCGACACGCTCGACGTGCTGGTCAGCTGGACCGCCTCGCCGATCTCGCGCATGGAGGGCGGATAACCGCGCTGCTGCACCGAGTCGCGGATGACTTCAAGGATCTTGCGCTGCCTGGGCGTCAGGCCCAGAGAGTCGCGCCGGCGCACCGCGAGGTCGCTGACCCCGTTTGCGCCATCCTGCTCGCTCATGCTCTTCCTCCTCGCCTGGCGGCCCGCCTCACCGGCGCACCTCCCGGTCTGTGGTCCCAATGTCGCACACAGCGACCGTATCGCTGTTGAAGATCATCTTCAAACAATTGTTCGAGTCTTCCTCGAAATTGTCGCCAGCGTGGTGTACAACATCGTACGGGAGTTCGATCGACACCGTGTTCGATTTGCTGATCTTTATTTGGCCTTTTCCTCGGGCCGCACGGCAGGAGGTCAACCATGCGAACACCCACAAATACCGACATGACCAGCCAAGACGCCAAACGACTCACACTCATCGCCGACGCCACGCAGGGTAACGATCGACGGGGAGACAATACGCGGACTGAGGCCGGTTCCCGCGGGAATTCGGGGAAGAGGTTGGGGCCCCGCACGGCTCATGGTGGAAGGCCCCATTTGCGATTGGTACCGCCGCCGCGTCCGGGTTCCGACGCGGACGCCACCGTACCGCCGGGCAGGGGAGGAGCCCGTGCGGACGAGGGCGACGAAACGGCGGCCGGCCGGAGATCCGGCGCAGACAGAGAGCAACGGCGCTCGGGCGGGGGCGCCGACGCTGGGCGGGGGACGAGGGTGGACGATCGGGGTGCACGTGCCCCTGCGGGCGACGCGCGGTCGCGGGCGCGCGGACCAGGAAGCTCCGGGACGAGAGAAGCGGGAGGCGCCGTCGGCCCTCGAGGTGGCGTCCAGTCCGCCGAGGGTGGCACACGCGGCAGTCGGCGCCCCGCGCAGATCGCGGGGAGAGACGTCGACGGAGCTCGGGGTGCTGGGGGAGAGGTTCTCGGTCTCGGGGGTGGTGTCCGGGGCTCCGGGGAAGGCGTTCGCGGTGCCCGGGGCCTGGCCCGGAGCGCTGGGGAAGGCGCGCGCAGTCCCCGGGGTCCCGCCCGGAGAGCCGTGGGAAAGGCTCTTGGCTCCAGGGGTGGCGTCCGGAAAGCCGTCGGAAAGATCCTTGGCCCCAGGGGCGGCATCCGAAGCACTGGGGGAAAGGACTTCGGTCCCGGGGGTGATGGCCGAAGTGCTGGAAAGGGCGCTCGCGGCGGTCGTCGTGCCGCCCAGGGTGCTGGGGAAGGCGTTCGCAGCCCGCTGAGTGGTGCCCGGAGTGCGGGGGGAGGCGCTCGCGGCCCCCAGGATGGTGTCCAGGGTGCTGATGGGGACGCTCGGGAGCCCTTGGGTGGTGTCCACGGTGCTGGCGGGGGCGTGCGGGAGCCCCGGAGTGGTGTCCAAGGTGCTGGCAGAGACGCTCGGGGTGTCCGGCGTGGCGTCCGGGGTGCTGGGGGAGGCGTTCATGGTGTTCGGAGTGGGGGTGTCCAGGGGGTCGGGAAGGGCGTTCGGGGTGCTGGCGGGGATGACCGGGCTGCGCGGGGAGGCGTCGTCCGGGCCGGCCGATCTCGGCGCGGCACAGGTGGCACGCGCTGGGGATCTCGCCGGTGGGGCCGTCGGGTGGCGAGGTGGCGCGCGCGGCGTGCGTTGGCGCGCGTGCGTCGGCGGTCCGCTCCGCCGTTGCGGCTGACCCGGCGCGGGCGGGTCGTGCTGGTGGTCGCCGTGGCCTTGCTGTCGCTCGGCGGGTTCTGGCTCGGTACGCGTGCGGTGGGGCAGGCGGCGGTGCAGGTCGTCGTGACCAGCCATGCGGGGTTGCCGTGGGTGGAGGTGCGCGAGGGTGACACGCTCTGGGCCATCGGGGAGGCGCTCTCCCAGGGGGGCGACCCCGGCCCTGTGGTGGAGGAGATCAAGCGCCTGAACGGCCTGTCCGACTCCCCCGTTCGCCCGGGCACCCGCCTGTACGTCCCGAGCAACACCGCCGCCTTACGCTGACCGCCCGACCCGCGGGTGCGTCCGGCCCGCCGGTCCGCCCGAGCTGTGAGTTCGCTCGGCTCGCAAGTCCGCCCAGGGCGCCAGTTCGGCTGGCCCGCCGGTCCGCTCGGGCTGCCATCCGCTCGGGCTGCCGGTCTGCCCGGGCTGCCGGTCTGCCGGTCCGCTCGGGCCGCGGGGCTGCCGGTCTGTCCGGGCCGCAACCCTGCTTCGGGCTGTGAGTCTGCTCGGGCCGCCAGTTCGGCTGGGCTGTGGATCTGCTCGGCCCGGGAGTCTGCTGGGGTCGCCAGCCCGCTGGGACGGTGATCGCGATCGAGACGCTGGTCCCCTTGGGCTGCGAGCCCGCTCGAACCTGCGAGCCTGCTCGGACCGCCAGTCCGCTCGGACCGTGATTGCGACCGAGACGCTGGTCCGCTTGAACCCGGAAGTCCGTCCGGGTCGGGAGTCCGTCCGGGTCGGGAGTCCGTCCGGGTCGGGAGTCCGTCTGGGCCGCGAGGTTCACGCGTGGGAGCTGCGTCGTCAGGCTGCTCGGGTGCGACTGACTGGCGGTGTGTCGCGTGGGGTGCGGAGTGGCCTGGCGGTGGGGGCCGGGTCGGGGCATGGGAACGGTTGCCCGTGGGGCCGTTGGCGTTGCGAGGCTGTCCGGTTGTGGAGTGGTTCGGGGGGTGCGGTGGTGGGGCTGGTGGGGGAAGGTTTGGGGGTTGGGTACCGTTGTGAGGTTTGTTCACGAAGGGGTGCGTAAGCAACTCGTGTGACGCCTCCAGCAGCACAAAGATCACCTCGACGGGCGACACGCCCAAGCTCCGCCGGTGACGGCGGGCTGATCAGCGACTTCGGTTCGATGGGCTTGCTCAACTTGCGTTCATGGTCGCTCGCTTCTACGGTTGGACCACAACATCTAGTAGTTACACCGATGTAGTTCACCACACCTTGTGTTTTATGTACCGCTCCACGGCTAGCCGTGGAGCGTGCGCGAGCGTCCCTCGACGGCGGTTTCGCGGCGTGTGGTGGCCGTAGGTCTAGGAGGCGAAAGCGTGCACTGTCCGTTCTGTCGCCACCCTGACACGAGGGTCATCGACAGCCGCTCCACGGATGACGGCGCGGCCATCAGGCGACGCCGCACCTGTCCCGAGTGCGGGCGCAGGTTCACCACGCAGGAGACCGTACTGCTGATGGTGAGCAAGCGCAGCGGAGTGACAGAGCCGTTCTCGAGGGACAAGGTCGTCGCGGGCGTGCGGCGGGCCTGTCAGGGCAGACCGGTGGGCGAGGATTCGCTGGCGCAGCTCGGGCAACGGGTGGAGGAGGCCATCAGGGCCAAGGGCGCGGCCGAGATCCCCTCCAACGAGGTGGGGTTGGCCATCCTGGGCCCGTTGCGGGACCTCGACGAGGTGGCCTACCTGCGGTTCGCATCGGTATATCGCGGTTTCGAGAGCCTGGCGGACTTCGAGGCCGAGATCTCACAGTTGAAGGCGGAGAAGGGGGAGTCATGACGGAGACGGCCAGCGGTTCAGTCGCGCGCGGGGGGAAGCGTCCGCGTAAGGGGCTGAAGATGAAGCGGATCTTCACCAAGCCCGGCGTGCACCCGTATGACGAGATCCAGTGGGAGCGCCGCGACGTCGTCATGACGAACTGGCGCGACGGCTCGATCAATTTTGAGCAGCGGGGCGTCGAGTTTCCCGAGTTCTGGTCGGTCAACGCGGCCAACATCGTGACGACCAAGTACTTCCGCGGCGCCGTGGGCACCCCGCAGCGCGAGTGGAGTCTGAAGCAGCTGATCGACCGGGTCGTCGGCGTCTACACCAAGACGGGCATCGAGCACGGCTACTTCGCCAGTGACGAGGACGCCGAGATCTTCGATCACGAGCTCAAGCACGCGCTGGCGCACCAGGTGTTCGCGTTCAACTCGCCGGTCTGGTTCAACGTGGGCACCAAGTCGCCCCAGCAGGTGAGCGCCTGCTTCATCCTCTCGGTGGACGACCAGATGGAGTCGATCCTCGAGTGGTACAAGGAAGAGGGTGTGATCTTCAAGGGCGGCTCGGGCTCGGGTGTCAACCTGTCCCGCATCCGTTCCTCGAAGGAGCTGCTGTCGAGCGGCGGCACGGCCAGCGGCCCGGTGAGCTTCATGCGCGGCGCCGACGCGTCCGCGGGGACGATCAAGTCCGGCGGCGCCACCCGCCGGGCGGCCAAGATGGTCGTCCTCGACGTCGATCACCCCGACATCGAGGAGTTCATCGAGACCAAGGCGCGCGAAGAGGACAAGGTCCGCGCGCTGCGTGACGCCGGTTTCGACATGGACCTGGGCGGCAAGGACATCGTCTCCGTCCAGTACCAGAACGCCAACAACTCCGTGCGCGTCTCCGACGAGTTCATGCGCGCGGTGGACAAGGGCGAGAAGTTCGGCCTGCGTGCCCGCCTGACCGGCGAGGTCATCGAGACGGTCGACGCCCGGGAGCTGTTCCGCAAGATGGCCAAGGCCGCCTGGGAGTGCGCCGACCCGGGCGTGCAGTACGACGACACGATCAACGACTGGCACACCACCCCCGAGACGGGGCGGATCACGGCCAGCAACCCGTGCTCCGAGTACGTCCACCTGGACAACTCCTCCTGCAACCTGGCCAGCATCAACCTGCTGAAGTTCCTGAAGGACGACAACTCCTTCGACGTCCCCAACTTCGTCAAGCTGACCGAGCTGATCATCACCGCGATGGACATCTCGATCACGTTCGCGGACTTCCCGACCGAGAAGATCGGCGAGACCTCGCGGGCGTACCGTCAGCTCGGCATCGGCTACGCCAACCTCGGCGCGCTGCTCATGGCCACGGGCCACGCCTACGACTCCGACGGCGGCCGCGCCGTGGCGGGGGCGATCACGTCGCTGATGACCGGCGTGTCCTACCGCCGCAGTGCCGAGCTGGCCGCGGTGGTCGGCCCGTACGACGGATATGCCAGGAACGCGGAGCCGCACAAGCGCGTCATGCGCAAGCACGCGGCGGCCAACGACGACCTGCGCACCGTCGGCTCCATGGACGCGAAGATCCACTCCGAGGCGTCCCGCCAGTGGTCGGAGTGCCTCAAGCTCGGCGAGAAGAACGGCTACCGCAACGCCCAGGCCAGCCTGCTGGCCCCCACGGGCACCATCGGCCTGATGATGGACTGCGACACCACCGGCATCGAGCCGGACCTGGCGCTGGTCAAGTTCAAGAAGCTCGTCGGCGGCGGCTCCATGCAGATCGTCAATCAGACGATCCCGCGGGCGCTCAAGCAGCTCGGCTACCAGCAGGAGCAGATCGAGGCCATCGTCGAGTACATCGGCGAGCACAGCCACGTCGTCGACGCGCCCGGCCTGCGCCAGGAGCACTACGAGGTGTTCGACTGCGCGATGGGCGAGCGGGCGATCGCGCCGATGGGCCACGTGCGCATGATGGCGGCCACGCAGCCGTTCCTGTCGGGGGCCATCTCCAAGACGGTCAACCTGCCCGAGTCGGCCACGATCGACGACATCGAGCAGGTCTACCAGGAGGGCTGGAAGCTGGGGCTCAAGGCCCTGGCCGTCTACCGCGACAACTGCAAGGTCGGCCAGCCGCTGTCGGCCGGCAACGGCGCCAAGAAGGACGAGGCCGCCAAGAAGGACGAGGCCGCCAAGGCGGAGCCCGAGGTCAAGGTCATCGAGGTCAACCGGCCGACCCGGCGGCGCATGCCCAACCAGCGGCCGAGCATGACCACCCGCTTCACGGTGGGCGGTGCCAAGGGCTACATGACCGCTTCGTCCTACCCTGACGACGGGCTCGGCGAGGTCTTCCTCAAGATGTCCAAGCAGGGCTCGACGCTGGCGGGCGTCATGGACGCCTTCTCCGTCGCGATCTCCATCGGCCTGCAGTACGGCGTGCCGCTCGAGACGTACATGAGCAAGTTCGTCAACATGCGGTTCGAGCCGGCCGGGATGACGGACGACCCGGACATCCGGATGGCGACGTCGGTGATGGACTACATCTTCCGCCGCCTGGCCCTCGACCACCTGCCCTACGACGAGCGGGCGGCCCTGGGCATCTTCTCGGCGGCCGAGCGCGCCGCGCAGCAGCGCGGCGAGGACCCGGCGGCGCTGCAGGAGACGGTGGACCGCGAGGCGCTGGCCCAGTCGGCGCCCATCGAGGAGAAGCCGAAGGCGGAGGTCGCCGAGCAGTCGCCGGCGGTCAAGGAGCTGACGCTGGAGAGCCACCAGCGCTTCACGGCCGACGCGCCGCTCTGCATGACCTGCGGCACCAAGATGCGGCCGGCGGGGAGCTGCTACGTCTGTGAGGGCTGCGGCTCCACCAGCGGCTGCAGCTAGTCGCGAGATCGGTTGACCGGGGCGGGGCGAGCGGATTCGGCTCGCCTCCGCCTCGTCGTCTGGGGGGTGGGGCGAGCGGATTCGGCTCGCCCCGCCCCGTCGTCTCGGGGGCGGATCCCGGCGCGGGTCCTCCCGAGGAATTCGGCTCGCCGCCTGAGCGCGGGGCCATCGTGAGGGTGCTGCGCCCCGCCGTCTGAGGAAGGGGCCCGGTGCGGCTCGCCGTGAGCGGATTCGGCCGGCTGCGAGAAGTGGGGCCGTCGTGAGTGGCTTGGGCTCGTCGCCTGTGCTGCCGACTTTGTTCGGTGGGTACGTGATCGTCCTCGGCCTGTGCGCTGGGCGTGAGGGAAGCCTGCGCGCTGGGCGTGGGGGAGGCCGGTCGATGACCGGGCCAAGTGTCTCAGTGGGGGACCGCTTCACAGGGGTGGATGCGGTCCTGGGAGCGCTCGCGCAGGCCGTGCTCGCCGTCTCAGCCGCTCAGTAGCTCGTCCAGGACGTCCGGCTTGTTGGTGATGATGCCGTCCACCTGGTAGTCCAGCATCCGCCGCATGATGTCCGGGTTGTCCACCGTCCAGGCGAGCACCTGCATGCCGAGGGCGTGCACGCGCCGTACGTACGAGGCCGACAACGAGGTGTACGGCGGGTTGATCTGGTCGGCGAACTTGGCCAGCCCCGGCAGGTCGGCGCTGGACGGCGTGCCGAGCAGCCCGATCGGCACGTCGGGCAGCAGGCGGTGGAAGGTCCGCATCGATGCCCAGCTGAACGACTGCACCACCAGCCGCCCTTCGGCCAGCCAGCCGGGATGGCGGCGCAGCTCCGCGGCCACGCGGGCCTCGATGCCGGGGTAGAGCTCCGGAGCCTTGATCTCCAGCAGCAGGTCCAGCCCCGAGCCGCTCATCTCGCTGAGCGTCTCGTCGAGCGTGGGCACCCGCTCGTCCTCGTACTCGTCGGAGAACCACGAGCCGGCGTCCAGCTTGCGGATCTGGTCGAGCGTGAGATCTCCGACGCGCCACGGCGCATGACCGGGGAAGACCCGCTCGACGTCGGTGGTGCGGGCCAGGGTCGTGTCGTGCATCAGGACCAGTTCGTGGTCCTTGGTCTCCTGGACGTCGAGCTCGAACACGTCGGCCCGCTGCTTGTCGGCCAGCTCGAAGGCGGCGATGGTGTTCTCGGGCGCGTACGCGGAGGCGCCCCGGTGCGCGACGTTGACGACGGCGGTGGCCGCCTCGGCAGGGGTCGTCAGGAGGGTGGACGAGATCGCGATCATGACGGCGAGTCGCCTGAACATGGGTCTCCTCGGGTGGGGAGAGACAGTCGACTCGACGGTGACAAGATCTCATGACTGCAGGTTGATGGCAGAGTAACGGCCCGGTGCCCGACCGATGAGCATTCGACACGCGACCCCCGTGCCGGAGGAGCGAATCATGGAGTTCTAGCCTGAATGTCGTGAAGCATGGTGGGATGCTGGCCGTACTCCTGGCGGCCTGGTTCATGGCCCAGTTCGACTTCTTCGTGGTCAACGTGGCCGCTCCTTCCATCGAACGGGACCTGCACGCGGGCCCGGCCGCCCTCGAGCTGATCGTGGGCGGGTACGCCTTCACCTACGCGGCCGGCATGATCACCGGAGGCCGGCTCGGCGACCGCTACGGCTACCGGCGACTGTTCATCTGGGGCGTGGTCGCGTTCACGATCGCGTCCGTGCTGTGCGGGATGGCCGTCAACCCGGTCCAGCTCGTGGCCGCCCGCCTGCTCCAGGGCCTGGCGGGCGCGGCGATGGTGCCGCAGGTGCTGGCCACGATCTCCGCGGCCTACTCGCCGTCGGAGCGGGCGCACGCCCTCGGCTGGTACGGCGTCGCGGGCGGCCTGGGCTCGATCGCGGGCCAGGTGCTCGGCGGCCTGCTGCTGACCGCCGACACGCTGGGGCTCGGCTGGCGGGTCATCTTCCTGATCAACCTGCCCGTCGGCCTGATCGTGGTGCCGCTGGCCATCTGGCTGCTGCCCGAGGTCGAGACCGCCCGGCGGGCCAGGCTCGACGTGCCGGGCGCGGCGGGCCTGGCCGTCGGGCTGGCTCTGGTGCTGGTGCCGCTCGGCCTGGGCAACAGCCTGGGCTGGCCCGTCTGGACGTGGATCAGCATGGGGGCCGCGGTGCCCGTGTTCGTGCTGACCTGGCGGTGGCAGCAGGCGCTCGGGGCGCGCGGCGGGCAGCCGGTGCTCGACCTGGCGCTGCTCAAGGTCCACTCCTACCTGGCGGGTGTGGGCTCGATCGTCGCGTTCATGGCGTACTTCGCCTCGTTCATGTTCACGCTGACGCTGCTGCTGCAGGGCGGGCTGGGGCTGACGGCCTTCCAGGCGGGGCTGGCGTTCGCGCCGATGGGGGTGCTGTTCTCGGTCACGTCGATCCTGGGGACGCGACTGGTCAGAAGGTACGGGCTGATCGTCGTCGTGATCGGCGGCGTGATCATCGGGCTCGGACTGGCCCTGATGGTGGTCGGGGCCGGGCTGGGCCTGCCGTACATCATGGCCGCGCTCATGCTCGTCGGCTCGGGCAACGGGCTGGTCCTGCCGCAGCTCATCGGCGCGGCGCTGGTGGAGGTCGCCCCGCACCAGGCCGGCATCGGGTCGGGCATCCTCAGCACGGCGCAGCAGTTCGCGGGCGCGGGCGGCGTGGCGGTGATCGGCGCGGTCTTCTTCGCGGCGGCGGAAGGGGGGCACCACGTCACTGCCATGCGCTGGTCGGCGGGCATCGACCTGGGGCTCGTCCTCGTCGTGATCGCGTCGGTGGCCTACAACCGCCACCGCGCCGTCGTCACGAAACGGGCAGCACGGTCCCGTACAAACGCGAGACGCGGATCCTGATCACCAGCCGCCGGTCCTCGACCATCTGCCGCAGGAAGGCGTACGGGTCGTCCATGTGCTGCTGCATGGCGAGGAGCTCCATGCCCACCTCGTCGCCCGGCTCGGCGCTCACCGGCGACAGCTCCGCCTGGCCCTCGGCGACGGCGTAGGACCAGAAGTCGTCGCTGGCCACGTAGAGGGCGCAGCGCGGGTCCTTGTGGAGCTGGCGGACCTTGAGCCGGTCGGCGATCGTGGAGATCCGCACCACGCGCTGGTCGGGGTCCCAGGTGTACAGGACGGTGGACAGGTGAGGGTGGCCGCTGCTCTTGTTCGTCGCCAGCGCGCCGAAGCGCTGCCCGGCCAGCAACTGCGAGAGCTCCTCGTCGCCGAGGGACTGGGGGGCCGGGCCCGCGCCTGGCCCGTACGTTTGCGACATGCATCCTCTCCCTCGTGCAAATCCTGAAATATCAGCCTATCCCCATGTCACCTGGCCCCGGAGGACCCGATGCGTACGGGCTCGGCGATCCGCCCACCGGTAGGTTACGAGTCATGAATTTTGCTATTACCAGCGGATACGTTGTGCCGATCGACGGCGACCCCATCGACGGCGGCACCGTACTCGTCCAGGACGGGAAGATCACCGCCGTCGGCCGGGACGTGGCCGTGCCCGAGGGGACCCCCGTCGTGGACGCCGCCGGCGGCTGGGTGCTGCCCGGCTTCGTCGAGGCCCACGGGCACCTCGGCGTGTACGAGGAGGCCGAGGGCTGGGCCGGTCAGGACACCAACGAGATGACCGACCCGAACGGCGCCCGCCTGCGCGCCCTCGACGCCATCAACCCCGCCGACCTGGCCTTCGCCGACGCGCTGTCCGGCGGCGTGACGACCGCGGTGATCAAGCCGGGCTCCGGCAACCCGATCGGCGGCCAGACGGTCGCGATCAAGTGCTGGGGCAGGTCCGTGGACGAGATGCTGGTCAAGGAGCCGGCCAGCGTCAAGAGCGCGCTGGGTGAGAACCCCAAGCGCGTGTACGGCGACCAGAAGAAGCTGCCGTCCACCCGGCAGGGCGTGGCCGCCGTGATCCGGGACGCGTTCATGAAGGCGCAGGACTACAAGGCCAGGCGGGCGGCGGCCGCCGACGAGGGCAAGCCGTTCGACCGGGACGGCACGCTGGAGATCCTGGTCCGCGTGCTGGACGGCGAGCTGCCCTGGTGCCAGCACACGCACCGGGCCGACGACATCTCCACCGCGCTCAGGCTGGCGGACGAGTTCGGCTACCGGCTGATCATCAACCACGGCACCGACGGCCACCTGCTGGCCGACACCCTGGCCGACCGGGACGTCCCCGTCATCATCGGTCCCCTCTTCACCAGCCGGTCGAAGGTCGAGCTGCGCCGGCGCTCGCTGCGCAACCCGGGCATCCTGGCGCGGGCGGGCGTGCGGCTGGCCATCACCACCGACCATCCCGTCGTGCCGATCCACTTCCTCGTCCACCAGGCCACGCTGGCGGTCAAGGAGGGCTTGGACCCGGCCGAGGCGCTGCGCTCGATCACCCTGAACCCGGCCCGGATCATGGGGATCGACGACCGGGTGGGCGCGCTCCGTCCCGGGCTCGACGGCGACGTCGTGATCTGGTCGGGGGACCCGCTGGACGTCATGAGCCGGGCGCTGCGGGTGTTCGTCTCCGGTCGGGAGGTGTACACCTACGCCGACGGCGAGGCCGTCGTGGCGGATCCGTATTACCGCGAATCAAGTGACCGTTAAGCGGCTGTAGATGCGGGCCGAGCATAGTGGTCGGACCAGCGAAAGGGAGGCACCACGATGCCAGTCCAGCGTCCCAGCAAGGCCCTCTTGATCGGCCTGGTCGTGTCCAGCGCCCTGGCGTTGATCGTGCTGACCGTCATGCTGCTGTCGGGCGGGCCCGTGGGGTTCGGGCTGTCCGCGCTGCTGGGCGTGGCGCCGCTGCCGGTGCTGCTGGCGGCCGTGCTCTCGCTCGACAGGCTGGAGCCCGAGCCGAAGCTGAACCTGGCGTTCGCCTTCGCGTGGGGCGCGGGGGTGGCGATCGTGCTGGGCATCGCGCTGTCGTTCGTGGGGGAGGCGCTGTTCACCAGGGCCGGGTTCGGCGAGGCGGTCGTCGACGACGTGGGCACCGTCCTGCTGGCCCCCGTGATCGAGGAGGCGCTCAAGGGCTCGGCGCTGCTGCTGCTCCTGCGCAGGCGGCGGGAGATCGACGGGCTGACCGACGGCATCGTGTACGCCTCCATGGCCGGCCTGGGCTTCGCGGCCGTGGAGAACGTCGGCTACTACCTGCTCGCGTACAACGAGGACGGGGCCGGCGGGGCGCTGCAACTGTTCGTGATCAGGGGCCTCATCGACCCGCTCGGCCACCCCATCTACACCTCCATGATCGGCCTCGGTGTCGCCTACGCCCTGACCAGGCGCACCGCGGCCAGGTTCGCCGCGATCCCGCTCGGCTACCTGGGCGCGGTCTTCCTGCACGGTCTCTGGAACGGCTCCGCCACCACGGGCTCCCTGGCCTGGGTGGCCGCCGCGTACCTCGTGATCATGGGGGCGCTCATCCTGCTGATCACCGTGACCGTCATCGAACGCCGCCAGCTCGTCACCAGGATGGGCGTCTACCTGCCCGGTTACCAGCAGACCGGGCTGATCACGGAGGCCGATGTCAGGATGCTCAGCACGCTGTCCGGCCGCAAGGCGGCCCGCAAGTGGGCCAGGGGCGCCGGGCTCGGCCGGGCCATGGGCGACTACCAGCAGGCGGCGACCGAGCTGACCATGCTGCACCTGCGGGCCGAGCGCCAGGGCATGGACCCGGTCCGCTTCGCCGTGGAACGCGACGCGCATCTGGGCATGATGGCGAACGCCCGCCGCTGGTGACCCGGACGCCCCCTGGCAAAATGGGGTGAACCCTCGAAGGGAGAGCAGATGAGCTGGGTGGAGATCGGGTCCGAGACCGAGCTACGCGAATTGCTCGGCGAGGTCATGCCGAGGGCGGCGACCAAGGAGCGCGTACGGCTGCACGAGCGTGACCGGGAGTGGCTGGCGGCCTCCCCGTTCTGCCTGATCGCCACGTCGGACGACGCGGGCGCCTGCGACGTCTCGCCCAAGGGTGACCCCGCCGGGTTCGTCCACGTCATCGACGACACCACGATCGCCATCCCGGACCGGCCGGGCAACCGCAGGGCTGACGGATTCCTCAACGTCCTGACGAACCCGCACGTCGGGCTCATCTTCCTGATCCCCGGCCGCAACGAGACCCTGCGCATCAACGGCCGGGCCAGGCTCATCCGCGAGGCCCCGTTCTTCGACGAGATGATCGTGAAGGGCCATCGCCCGCACCTCGCGCTCGTGGTGGAGATCGAGCAGATCTTCTTCCACTGCGCCAAGGCGTTCCTGCGCTCCTCGCTGTGGAAGCCGGACAGCTGGGAGCCCGAGGTCCTGCCCTCCCACGCGCGGCTCGTCAAGGACGCTCTCAATGTGGTGAAAACCCCCCACCCGCTCCACAGATAATCCGCAACCCCAACCGCCGCGCCCAACTCCGGATGACCTCGGCGCCCCGCGCCCGGCCCCGGGCCGGGCGACGGTGCTGTCAAAGCGTTTCAGGCGGCGGAGGTCGGACCGCCCGGGAAACGGATGACGTTGCGGCCGCTGTAGGCCCGCAGGTCGATCACCTTGGGATCGGCGGGCTGTTTGCGGCGGTCGGCCGAAGGAATCTCGCGGACCTTGTGCCTGGCGATGTGTGGCGGCACCACCACAAGCCTCTTCATCGTGAGTCCCCCGTGATGACTTTGTTATCTAGTTATCTACCGAAGGACCGATAAATCCGGCGTAAAGAGAGCACGTCAGTAGGGGAGTGTGCGGCCCGCCGGGGTCCGCAGGTCCAGCTCCAGAGCCGGCTTCGTGGGCCGCTTGGTCGTCGACTTCGAGACTCTGACGCGTTTCATGGCCTCCCCCTTCGGAAGCGCGTGTCCGCGCCGCCGGCCGGTGGCATGACGGGCGCCTGCCACCCGCCATGCGCGCCAACCTAACGGGCCACCACCGACTCTCTCAATGCATTTCTACGAATGTCATGCTCCGGGAGTGAGCCGGGCCGTGACACCGATCCGGTTCCACGCGTTGATCATGGCCAGCGCCACGATGAGCAGTCCCAGTTGCTTCTCGCTGTAGTGCTTCGCGGCCTCCTCCCAGACCGCGTCCGGCACACCCGCGCCGTCGGCCAGCCTGGTCGCCTCCTCAGCCAGCGCGAGCGCGGCCCGCTCGGCCGGCGTGTAGACGGTCGCCTCCCGCCAGGCGGCCACCGACCAGAGGCGCTCATCGCTCTCACCGGCCTTCTTCAGGTCGCGGCTGTGCATGTCCACGCAGTAGCCGCAGCCGTTGATCTGGCTGGCGCGCAACTTGATCAGCCCGAGGGTGGTGGTCGGCAGCTCGCTCTCGTGCAGCAGCTTCTCCACGGCCAGGAAGTGGTGGTACGCCTGCGGAACCTGCTGTGCGACGTTGATCCGCTGGGTCATGTGTCTCTCCTCAGTTCGTTTGTAGGAGGACGGGATGGGCCGCCCAGTTGTGACAACTTCCGCGAAGAAAGTGCCATCTAACCCGCCATGGAGGCGCTGAGAACGGGGGATCCCCAGCGCATCGGGGATTACTGGCTGGCGGGGCGGCTGGGCTCGGGCGGGCAGGGGGTCGTGTACGACGCCTACGACGCCGGCGGCAGACGGGTCGCGGTCAAGGTGCTGCACGCGAACGGCGACCGCGCGATCCGCGACCGGTTCGCCAAGGAGGCCATGGCGGCGGGGCGGGTGTCGTCGTTCTGCACGGCTCGCGTGCTGGCCACCGACCTGGAGGGGAGCAAGCCGTACCTGGTCTCGGAGTACGTGCCGGGGCCGAGCCTGGGCGCGGCCGTGCGGGACGGGCGCCGGTTCGGCGGCGACGACCTGCACCGGCTGGCCACGGCGGTGGCGACGGCGCTGACCGCGATCCACGACGCCGGGGTCGTGCACCGCGACCTCAAACCGGACAACGTGCTGCTCGGACCCGACGGCCCACGCGTGATCGACTTCGGCATCGCGCGCACGATCGACATGTCGCTCACCAAGACCGGCGAGGTGTCGGGCACGCCGGCGTACATGGCGCCCGAGGTGTTCACGGGGCAGCGGGCGGGTGCTCCGGCCGACGTGTTCGCGTGGGGCGCGGTCATGGTGTTCGCCGCGACCGGGCACGAGCCGTTCGGCGCCGAGAACCTGGGCGGCGTCATGCACCGGGTGCTCTCGCACCGGCCCGACCTGAGCGCGCTGCCCCCGCGGCTGGCCGCGCTGGTCGAAGCCGCCATCGACAAGGACCCGGCGGCCCGGCCCGCGGCCCACGACCTGCTGCTCGCGCTGGTCAGCGGGACCGGCTCCGACATCAGGGGGCTGCTGGCGGCCGGCAGCCGGACCGCCCGGGACGTGCACGGTCCCGGCCACGCCGATCCCGCGCTCGGCACGATCGCGGAGGACGCCTACGAGTCGCTGGCTCCCGAGGAGCGGGAGGTCGCGGCCGAGGTGTTCCTGCGACTGGTGGCCGTGGACGGGGACGGGCACGAGGAGGGGCGGACGGCCGGGTACGAGGAGCTGTTCGGCGGGCGGTCCGAGCGCGAGTCGGCGGCGGTCAAGCGGGTGCTGGAGGCGTTCTCGTACGTGATCGCCGACGGGGACGGCTCGGTGGCGCTGTCGCGTCCCGGCCTGCTGCGCGCCTGGCCGAGGCTGCGCATGTGGGTGGACGCCGACCGCGACGGCCTGGCCCTGCTGAACACCGTCAACGCCGCGGCCCGGCACTGGGCGGGCAACGGCCGCCGCGACGCCGACGCGTTCCAGGGCAGCCGCCTGGAACAGGCGCTGAGCTGGGCCGCCACCGGACGCCGTCACGTCACGCTGACCCCGCTCGAACGCGACTTCCTGCGCGCCGGCACCGACCTGACCAGGCGCCGGGCCAGACGCCGGACGCTGACCACGGTCACGCTGGCCCTGCTGCTCGTGGTGGCGCTGGTGGCCGGCGGGCTGGCGGTCCGGCAGCGCCAGGAGACCGCCCGCCAGCGCGACATCCTCGCCGCCAAGCAGGTGGCCGCCGAGGCCGACCGCATGCGTACCGCCGACCCGGCCCTGGCGATGCTGCTCAGCGTGGCGGCCTGGCGGGTCTCGCCGGCACAGCCGGAGGCCCGCTCCAGCCTGATCGCCTCACTGCAGCAGCAGGAGGCCGCCGTCTTCCGCGAGCCGCCGGTCAAGGGCTCGGCCGAGCGGCTGCTCAGCCGCGACGGCCGCACGCTGGTCAGCGCCAGCGAGGGCGGGGTCAACGTGTACGACGTGCGCACCCACGAGCGCACGGCGAGCTGGCCCGAGATGAAGGTGAACGGGACGATCACCGGCACGCCCGCGCTGAGCCGCAGCGGCCGGCTGCTGGCCGAGACCTCCACGGAGGAGCTGGGTGTCTGGGACCTGAAGACCGGCAGAAAGCTCCTCGAACGGCGCATTCCACCGGCGTTCGAAGGCGAATACACCGCCGTGTTCGGCGAGCACGAGACCACGCTCACGCTGATGTACGCCAGGCAGGAGATCTACTACCTGCTCGACGTGTCCACCGGCAGGCGGTTCGGCAAGGGCGTCTTCGAACAGCGCGGCGAGGTGGCGGTGAACGATCCGCTCGTGGACCCCTCGGGCAGGCACCTGCTGCTGCCGGGAGCCCGCTTCGACCAGCGCTCGCTGCCGGGCTGGCGGGCCGAGCGGCCCTTCCGCGCCTGCGTGACGCACCCCGACCTGGCGGCGTTCAGCCAGGACGGCAGGACGCTCGCCTGCGGCAACGGGACCGAGGTCGCGCTCGTGGACGTCGCCTCGGGCCGGGCCTTCGGCTACCCGCTGACCTGCGAGGTCTGCGGATCGGAAAGCAAGCTGCGCTTCAGCCCGGACGGCCGCCACCTCGCGGCCTACCGCGGCAGAGACGTGCAGGTCTGGGATCTGCGCACCCGGCGGGCGGCACTCGGCTACCGCGCCGAGGGCGAGCTGGCCGACGTCGCCTTCGACCCCGACGGCAGGACGCTGCGGTACGTCGTGGACGACGCCGTCGTCGGCCTGGACCTGCGGTCGCGTACGCACGTGACGCAGACGCCGGGCTCGGCCTTCCTCAGCCCGGACGGCCGGTGGGCGGCGCTCCAAGCCGGAAAGCGGCTTCGGATCTGGGACGTGCGCGCGGGCAAGGAGACCGGCAGCCTTCCCGTCGGCGATGACGACGGGGAGCCCGAGGAGTTCCACGGAACGAGGCTGGCCGTCTCGGACGCCAACGGCACGATCGCGCTCTGGGACGCGCGGACCCGCGCGAAGCTCTGGTCGACGCGGGTGTCCAAGCCGGCCGGCGCCGTCACCGACGTGCACTTCACCCGGGATGGGCGGCGGCTGGTGACGAACGTCGTGTTCCCCCAGAACCCGGTGGCCAAGGAAGTGGTGCTCGACGCCGCCGACGGCCGCGTGCTGAGCTCGACCGACACCAGGTACCAGGGCGGGCCGTTGCTGCCGGGCGGCACGGCGTACGCGTCGCTGCTCGGTGGCAGGTTCGTCGACCTGCGCACCGGCAAGCCCGTGGGGGCCGGGTTCGGGGCCACGAACGCGATCGAGTTCAGCCGGAACGGGCTCATGGCCGTGAACGAGGCGGCCACCGGGCGGATCGGGCTGTGGTCGGTGGACGGGCCGACCCGGCTGAGCCCCGCCCTGCCCCGGGCCGCCGACGAACTCCTCCTGCTGGCCTTCTCACCCGACGGCAGGACCCTGGCCTCCGTCACGGAGAAAGGCGCGCTCCAGCTCTGGGACGTCGAGACCAGGCGGCGGCTCGGCGGGTCCTACCGGCTGGGGGACGGCCCGGTGTCGCTGGCGTTCAGTGCGGACGGGGAGACGTTGCACGCCGGGACCGACGAGGCCCTGCACGCGATCCCCGTGCGGAGTGAACGGGTCGCGCAGGAGGTGTGCGCGCGGGCCGGGCGTTCGCTGTCGGCCGACGAGTGGGCCCGGTACCTGGGCGGCGTGCCGTACCAGAACGTCTGCCCCTGACGGGACGCCGCCCTCCAGGGACCTCAACCCTTGCAGTTGCCCCAGGTCTTGCGGCCGCCCCAGGCCTCGACGCGGTTGTCCGGGTCGCGGGTCCAGCCGGCGTACTTCACGCACTTCCACTTGCCGTCGATGTGGCCGGTCTCGGCGTAGAAGCGGTACTTCTGCACGTCTTCCGCCCGGCCGCCGCCCCTGACCTCCAGGTAGGCGCCGGTGACCGTGCGCGTGCCCGTGTACGCGCTCTTGATGGCGGTCACGCAGTTCTTGCCGCTCCGCTTGTTGTACATCAGGTACACCTGTCCCAGCACCGCGCCCTCGCGGGTCTTCATCGCCCGCTGGCCGTCCTTGACACGATGGAAGCCGGGGCCGCAGACCCGCTCGGGGGTGAAGCGGGCCGTGGCCGCGTACGCGGAGGAGGGGGTGGCGACGATCCCGGCCGCGACCAAGGCCGTCGCGATGACCGTTCGGGTGAGCACGAGCTTCCCTTCGGCAGGGGTAATAAGGACAACGTCGATCTTTACTGTGCCTTGACCGAAATATCAAGGGGTTGTGGTAAATGCCGCTTATCGCGGTGTGTGCGGCCTGGGCCGTGTTCTGGGGCTCCTGGTCGGCCCTCCTGCCTGCCATCAAGGTGGAGCTGGGCATCTCGGCGGGGGACCTGGGACTCGCGCTGAGCGCCGTACCCGTGGGGGCCCTGCCCGCGATGGCGCTGGCCGGGCGGCTGGTGCGGGGGCGCGAGCGGACCGCCCTGCTGGTGACGACGGCATTGTTCGGGCTCAGCGTGGCCGGGATCGGGCTGGTGGCCACACCCTGGCAGCTCGCGCTGTCGCTGCTGCTCGTCGGGGCGACCAGCGGGGCGCTCGACATCGCCCTGAACCTGGCCACGGGGCGCGCCGAGCGCGAGACCGGCCGCCGCCTCTTCCAGCCCGTCCACGCGGCCTTCCCGGTCGCCGTCATAGCGGCGTCCCCCGCCACCGGCCTGGCCCGATCCCTGGGTCTGAGCGTCGGGACGGTCATCGTGATCATCGCCGTGATCGTGATCGCCACGTCCTTGACAGTGCTGGCGCTGCCCGCGGGCGAGGGAACGTCCGCCTCGTCCGGCGGCCCGGACAGGCGCGCGCTGTGGGGCGCCGCGGTCGTGGTGGGGGCGCTGGCCGCCTGCGTCCTGGTCATCGAGAACTCGGTCGAGCAGTGGTCGGTGCTGCTGCTGGAGGAGCACCGTGGGGCCACGCCCCTGGTGTCGAGCGCCGCGCCGTCCGTCTACATGGCGGCGCTGACGGCCGGGCGGCTCATCGTGCAGGCGCTGCCTCGGGTGCCGCTGCGGGCGTTGTACCTGGTGGCGGGGGTGGGCGGCGGCGCGGGCATCGCCCTGGCGGGGCTGGGCGGCACCGTGCTCGCCTCGATGGCGGGCTTCGCGGCGACCGGGCTGGCGCTGGGCCCGCTGGTGCCCGCCCTCCTCAGCCGGGCCGCCGCCGACGACCCGAGCGGAACGCTGGTGTGGGGGGTGTCGACGATCTCGTACGCGGGGTTCGTGATCAGCCCGCTGCTCGTCGCGGCTCTGAGCGGATGGCTCGGCCTGCCCTCCGCCCTGGCCCTCCTCGGCCTCCTGGGCCTGCCGTTGGTGGCCCGCTTCGCCCGGCCCTGACCGATTCCGAGGGACATTTGGGGAAATTGGTGGGCCTTTGAGGAAGAGAGGCCATAGAACCGGGTATCCCCCCGGCGGAATGGACTGTAGGAGGGATCACCATGGCTGTCTGCGAGACCTGCGGAAATGACTACGACATGGCGTTCGAGGTGCATGCGCAGGGAGCTGTGCACACCTTCGACTGCTTCCAGTGTGCGATCGAGGCGATGGCGCCCATCTGCGAGCACTGTGGCACCAAGGTCATCGGGCATGGGGTGCAGTCGGGCGAGCACTGGTACTGCTGTGCGCATTGTGCGCGCGAGGAAGGCAGCCAGGGCCTCGTCGACCGCATCATGGCCACCACCGGCCGCTGACCCACCCCGCCCCCGGGCGCGGGCTGGTTACGGGAGCAGGGTGCGGATGCGGGTGATGGCCTCCTCAAGAGGGCCCGGGGGGACGGGGGCGGCGAGGTCGACGGTGATGTGGCCGTTCTTGGCCTCCCAGACTCCCGCGACCCGCCCCTCGTGGACGACCACGGGGGAGATCCACCCCGCCTGACGGCTCACCTTGGGCTTGAGGGGCGGCGGGATCAGCGGGGCGAGGCCGCGTGGGGCGCCGAGGATGTACTGGTCGAAGCCCGGCAACAGGTGGACCTCGGCCGACGGGCCGGTGGCGGCGAGGTCGTCGAGGTGCTCGGTCAGGGCCAGCAGGGTCCGGCCGTCGTCGGTCTCCACCTCGGTCAGCTCGGGTGCCAGGTCGCGGAACCATCCCTTCAGCACCGTCTTCTTCGCCACGCCGCCGAACAGCCACGTGTCGAACATCTCCGGCGTCGCCGGCCCGTGCGCCCCCAGGAACGCGCGCGCCACCCGTACCCCGGCCTCCTCGTACGGCGGCAGCGCGGCGGGCCATCCGGCGAGCCAGGTGCGCGGGGAGGTGAAGGTGACCCTGCCGTCGCGGGGCGGGCCGTAGCAGAGCTCGCCCAGGCGGCTCAGCGGCTTGAGCAGGGCACCCCAGCCGGACGTGAGCGCCTCCCGCAGATGAGCGTCCCCGGTCACCGTCACCACGGCGTCGACGAGCTCCTCCCTGGTCAGCGCCGGCCCGCCCGGCGCCCCGTCGCGCAGGGCGCGGGGGACCGCGTCGATGATCGCCGCGATCTCGTCGGCGGTGACCCCGTGGCCGCGCTGCCACGAGCCCTTCTCCCAGAAGCGCAACGTGCCCAGGGCCGCGCAGAAGTCGGCCAGCTCGTCGGCGGGGAGGAGGTGGAGGGTGCCCCGCATGATCCACGTCTTGACCAGCGTGCGGTCGCTCCACAGGGCCTGGTCGATGCCGCCCGGGTCGGGCTTGTCGCTCCGGACCGCCACCGCGAGCTGGGCCGAGGAGGCGACCTGTGCCTGGACGCCGCACAGCCGCCGGGCCACCGCCACGGGGTCGGGCGCGTCCGGCTCGCTCACGAACTGTCTGCGCAGGCGCCAGGCCAGGATCTGCGGCCAGGTCAGCTTGGTAGTCACGCGTCCACTTCTACACCCGGCCGCCGACACTTCCGAACGGGTCAGCCGGTGAAGCCGATGTCCTCGTAGCGGAGGTCGTAGAAGCCGCGGGCCCCCACGTTGGCCAGCGTCTGGCGGGCGGCGACGTTCTGCGGCCGCTGGTAGAGCGGCAGCACGTTGACCTCCTGCCAGATCAGCGCATCCGCCTCGTTGGCCGCCGCGCGCGCCCGCACCGGGTCGAGGCTCTGGGCGGCGCGGTTCATGGCCTGGTCGATGGCGGGCGAGCCGGTACGGCCGAAGTTCGCGTTCCAGGTCTTGCCATCGGCGGAATTGGCATAAATCCCGAAACTGCTGGAAACCGGGAAAGGCGTCCCGATGTATGCGAAGGGCGTGATGTCGAAGTTGCCGGGGATGACGTACTTGGTGAAGAAGTCATCGCTCGGCACGGCCTGAATGGTCAGCTTCACGCCGATCTGGGCGAGCATGGTCTGCGCCAGCTCCCCCTCCGCCTTGCTGATCTGAACCCCCGACGGCACCACGAACCGCAGCTCCAGCACCTTGCCGTTCTTCTGCCTGAACGAGCCGCTCAGCTTCCACCCGGCCGCGTCCAGGAGCCGCCGCGCCTGACCGGGGTCGTACGCGCCGAGCTTCCCGGCGTTGTCCTGGTAGCCCTCCTGGGTGTTCATGAAGAAGTGGTTGTTCAGCAGGGCGATCGGCCAGTCGAGGCCCTGGAGGTCCGACTGCGCGATGGCCTGGCGGCTGATGCCCAGCTGGACGGCCTGCCGGACGTTGCGGTCCTTGAGCAGCTCGCTGGACCCGTTAAAGGTGAAATGCCGGAAATCGGGGCCAGCCGCCTGCCGCACCTGCGCCCCAGGCGTGCCCTTCGCCCGCGCGTAGTCGGGCGCCGACGGCCCCACGTCGATGAGGTCGAGCTCCCCGTTGCTGAACGCCGAGATCAGCGAGTCCTGCTCCGACGACCGATAGATGATCTTGTCGAGCTTCGCCCGGTTCCCCCACCACGAGTCGTCCCGCACGATCGTGATCGTCTTCGCCGTCTGGTCGAACCCTCCGAACCTGAACGGCCCGGCCGTCATCGGGATCTTGTTCAGCCAGGCGTTGTCGAAGGCCTCGGGCGTCCGGTTGGTGGCGGCGGGCAGCAGCGGCCCGAACAGCGCCTGCCAGTCCCCGAACGGCTTGTCGAACGTCACCACCACCTCGAAGTCGTCCTTCCCCCGCGCCACCTTCTCGATGTCCTGGTAGCCGGTGGACGAGGCGATGTGGAAGGCCGGATTGCGCCCGTTCAGCGCGTGCCACTGGGCCTCGTAGTCGGCCCAGGTGATTGGCTTCCCGTCGGACCACTTCGCCTTCGGGTTCAGCTTGTACGTGACCACCTGCTTGGGCCGCTGGGCGGTCACCTCGGCGTCGAGCACGTAGTTGCGGTCGACCGAGATCTCCGCCTTCTCGTCGGAATGGAACGGCGAGGGCAGCAGCGCGTTGCTGACCACGGCGGCCATGGCCAGGTTGCCGTCGACGTGGTTCCTGTTCCACTGCGCGGGGAACTCGTTGATGCCCCACCGCAGCGTCCCGCCGTCCTTGACCTTGTCGCGCGGCTGCGGGTTGATGTCGTAGGCCTTGATCGTACGTTCGTCACCGCCGCTCTCCCGGCCCGGCCCGCTCCCCGTGCCCTTGCCGCAGCCCGCCAGGCACAACGAGCCCGTGACAACGGCGGCCACGACAAGACGTGATGCTTTCATCGAGAGAATTCCTCCTGGTCAGAGCGAGGTCTATACGACTTCGCGCCTCTCGGCGTAATGGCAGGCCGCCCCCTGGTCCTCGCCCAACGGACGCACCTCGGGCTCGACGTCCACGCAGAGCCTGCGTTGTTCGTCGGTGAGCTCGCCGCGGAACTTCGGGCACCTGGTGCGGAATCGGCAGCCCGTCGGAGGGTTGGCCGGGCTGGGCAGGTCGCCTTCGAGCAGGATCCGCTCCCGGGCGCGCTCGCGTACCGGATCGGGCAGCGGGATCGCCGACAGCAGAGCCTGCGTGTACGGGTGCGCCGGGGCGTCGAACACGGCGTCCACCTGGCCGATCTCGGCGATCCTGCCGAGATACATCACCGCCACCCGGTCGGCGATGTGCCGCACGACGGCCAGGTCGTGCGCCACGAACAGGTAGGACAGCTCCAGCCGGGCCTTCAGCGAGCCGAGCAGGTTGATCACCCCGGCCTGGATCGACACGTCCAGCGCGGAGACCGGCTCGTCCAGCACCAGCAGCCGGGGCTCCAGGGCCAGCGCTCTGGCGATGCCGATGCGCTGCCGCTGGCCGCCCGAGAAGTCCTGCGGGTAGCGGGCCGCGTGGGAGGCGTCGAGCCCGACCAGGGCGAGCAACTCGGCGATGCGCCGCCCGGGGCGCCGCCGCCCGTGCGTACGCAGCGGCTCGGCCAGGATGTCGTGCACCGTCATGCGCGGGTCGAGCGAGGCCAGCGGATCCTGGAAGACGACCTGCATGTCGCGCCGGATCGCCTTGCGCTCGGGGCCGCTCAGCCGCGCGGTGTCGCGTCCGAGCACGACGATGCGCCCGCTCTGGGGCGCGGCCAGCTCCAGGATCTGCGTCAGCGTGGTCGTCTTGCCGCTGCCCGACTCGCCGACCAGCCCCAGCGTCTCGCCCTGCCGGATGTCGAAGCCGACCCCGGCCACCGCGTGCACCGTGCCCACCCTGCGTTTGAAGATCGCGCCCTTGAGCAGCGGATATTCCTTGACCAGGCCGTGCACCTCGAGCACCGTGCGCTCGCCGCGCTCGCGCCGTCCCGGTTCGACGGGGACGAGGACGGGCTCGCGGGGGCGTACGTCCTGCCAGCGGATGCAGGCCGCCCGGTGCCCCGCCCCCACGTCGAACAGCGGCGGCTCGCCCTCGTCGCAGGCGTCGATCTTCATCGGGCAGCGCGGCGCGAACGGGCACCCCGGCGGCAGCGCCTCGGGGGAGGGCGGGCTGCCCTCGATGGGCGCCAGCGGCTGCCGCGCGCCCCGGTCCACGCGCGGGATCGAGCCGAGCAGGCCCACCGTGTACGGCATCCGCATCCCGTAGTAGATGTCATCGACGTCGCCGACCTCGACGGGACGCCCGGCGTACATGACCAGCACCCGGTCGGCGAACCCGGCCACGACCCCCAGATCATGCGTGATCATGATGATCGCGGCGCCGGTCTTCCGCTGCGCCTTCTTCAGCACCTCCAGCACCTGTGCCTGGATGGTGACGTCGAGCGCGGTGGTCGGCTCGTCGCAGATGATCACGTCGGGGTCGTTGGCGATGGCCATCGCGATCACCACGCGCTGCCGCATGCCGCCGGAGAACTCGTGCGGGAAGGCCAGCGCCCGCTCGGCCGGCCGCGGGATGCCCACGAGCTCCAGCAGCTCGACGGCCTTGACCATGGCCGTCTCCTTGCTCACCCGCTGGTGCACGCGCACCGCCTCGGCGATCTGGTCGCCGACGCGGTAGACGGGGGTGAGCGCCGAGAGCGGGTCCTGGAACACCATCGAGATGGTCTTGCCGCGGAAGGACGTCAGCTCCCGCTCGGGGGCCCCGATCAGCTCCTTGCCGTGCAGCCGTACGGACCCGGTGACGCGCGCTCCGGGCGGCAGCAGCCCCATGACGGCCGCCGAGGTGACCGATTTGCCCGACCCCGACTCGCCGACGATGCCCAGGACCTCGCCGGGCTCCACGTGGTAGCTCACCCCGCGTACGGCCGGCACGCCGCCGAACGACACGTTGAGGTCGGTGACCTCGAGGACCGGGCTCATCGCCGCCTCCTCCGCGAGGTCGAGGGGTCGAACGCGTCACGCAGCGCGTCGCCCATGAGGTTGACCGCGAGCACGGTGACCACCAGCAGCCCCGCCACGAACCAGAACGTCCACGGCGCGTAGACCGCCGTCCTGGACCCGTCGGCGATGAGCGTCCCGAACGACACGTCGGGCGGCTGGATGCCGAACCCGAAGTACGACAGCGAGGTCTCGGTGAGGATCGCGCTGCTGACGTTGAGCGTGGCGTCCACGATCAGCAGCGACGACAGGTTGGGGATCACGTGGCGGAAGATGATCCGTACGGGGGACACGCCCATGAAGCGGGCGGCCTGGATGAACTCCCGCTCCTTCAGCGAGATCGTCATGCCCCTGACGATCTTCGAGGTGACCATCCACAGGAACAACGCCAGCATGACCACGAACAGCGGCCACTGCCCGGTCTCGAACAGCGGCGACATGATCGCCAGGATGAGGAAGCCGGGCAGCACGAGCAGCAGGTCGGTCACCCAATTCAGCGTCCGGTCCGTCCACCCCAGGAAGTAGCCCCCGAACGCGCCCACCACGGCCGACAGCGCCGTGGAGATCAGGGCCGCGAGCAGCCCGACGACCAGCGACTTCTGCATGCCGCGCAGCGTGACCGCGTAGACGTCGGCGCCGGTTTGGAGCGTTCCGAACCAGTGAGTGGCCGACGGCGGCTGCATGAACGCGGTGAAGTCCTTGTCGGTGTACGTCCACCTGGAGAAGATCGGCCCCGCGAACGCCAGCAGGAACATCGCGGCCAGCACCGCGAACCCGACCCGCCCCTGCGGGGAGCGGAAGAACCGCCCGGCCACCACCCGCAGCCGGGACGGCGCCGTGGCCGCCGTGCCGTCGGTCAGCTCCTCGGCGAGCTCCTCGTCGGAAAGCGTCATCACGCCCGCACTCTCGGGTCGAGCGCCGCGTGCAGCAGGTCGGAGACCAGCGCGGAGCACAGCACGGCGACGGCGGCGAGAAGGGAGATGGCCGCGACGGTGTTGACGTCGTTGCTGAAGATGGAGTTGATCAGTTGCTCACCCAGCCCGTGCCAGCCGAAGATCTTCTCGGTGAAGGTCGCCCCCGTCAGCAGCGCCCCGAACGTGAACGCGAAATAGGTCACGACCGGGATGAGCGCGGTCCGCAGCGCGTGCTTGACGAGCGCCCGGCGCCTGCTCAGCCCCTTGGCCAGGGCGGTGCGGACGAAGTCGGCGCCCTGCACGTCGAGCATCATGTTGCGCTGGTAGCGGCTGAAGACCGCGACGAGCCCCACCGACAGCGAGATCGTCGGCAGGATCAGGTGTTGCAGCCGGTCGACCACGTGCCCCCAGAACCCGGCCTCCAGTCCGTCGGTGTACTCGCCGCTGACCAGGAACACCGAGCGGCCGAACACGTTCTCGTTGGCCCAGGCGGCGACCAGGATCAGCATGTTGGCCAGCACGACCACCGGCACGGCCAGCACCACGAAGGACAGGGCGGTCGAGATCCGGTCGAACCAGCCATACTGGCGGACCGCCGCGAAGGCGCCCACCAGCACCCCGAGCAGGCTCCCGAACAGCATCCCCAGCACGACCAGCCGGGCCGTCACACCCATGCGCCGCTTGAGATCCTCATTGACCGGGGCGCCCCCGACGGACTTGCCGAAGTCGCCGCGCATCACCCCGCCCGCCCAGGTGGCGTAGCGCTGCAGCAGCGGCGTCTTGTCGTTGAGGTTGAGCGCCGTGAGCTGCGCGTCCACGACGGCGGGCGGAGGTTTTGGCGTGCGGTCCGCGTAGTTGGAGCGGGGATTGAGAGCCGTGGCAGCCAGAAGGTAGGCGAGACTGGCGGCCACTACGACCAGCACGGCGTAGTTGAGCAGCCTGCGGGCCAGAAACCCCGCCATCGCGCTCCCCCTCCGACGCGCACCGCACGTAGTTATATTGCTACACCATGTGACGGGTCGCGCGCAGGGAACCGCCGAAGATGGTCGGCTCTGGAGATGGTCAGCGTCCGGAAAGCTCGTCCACGGCGGTGCGGACGTCCTCGCTCGTGATCGTCGTCAGGTCGGCGGAGCTGGCGGACCCGCCGCGCGAGGCATGGGCGGCCAGCCGCACGTCGCGGCGCATGGCGGCGCGCTCGAACAGCGACCTGGCGAAGCGGCCGTTGCCGAGCCCGTCGATCAGCCGCTCCTCGCACACCCAGGCGAACACGTCGTCGAGGTCGCGCAGCGCCTCCTCGTCGAAGGTGTCGCCGGCCTTCCCGGCCAGCAGCACCGCGATCTCGGACAGCTCCTGCGGCGAGTAGCTCGGGAAGCCCACCCGCTGGTTGAAGCGGCTGGCCAGGCCGGGGTTGGTGGACAGGAACGCGTCCATCTCGCGCTCGTAGCCGGCCAGCACGATGACGAGCCGGTCGCGGTCGTCCTCGGCGCGCTTGAGCAGCGTCTGCACGGCCTCGGCGCCGAACGCGTCGCCGCCCTGGTAGCCGGGGTTGACCAGGCTGTAGGCCTCGTCGATGAAGAGCACGCCGCCCAGGGCCCGGTCGACCAGCTCGTTGGTCTTGATCGCGGTGGCGCCGAGGTGCTGGCCGACCAGGTCGGCGCGGTGCGCCTCGACCACGTCGGGCCTGGCCAGCAGGCCGAGCGCGGCGAAGATGCGGCCGATGACCCTGGCGACCGTGGTCTTGCCGGTGCCGGGCGGGCCGACGAACACGAAGTGCCGCATCTGCGGCGGCGTGGGCAGCCCGCGCTCCTGCCGCATGCGCGCCATCTGGAGCTGGGCCGCGATGGCGTGGACCTGCCGCTTGACGGGCGCGAGGCCCGCCATCCTGTCGAGGTCGGCCAGCGCCTCCTCCAGCGTGGGCGTGGCGACGTAGCCGCGGAAGCGCGCGGTCAGCTCCTCGAACGCCTTGGTCACGTCGGGCGTGGTGGTGGTCACCAGGTCCTCGGTGGTCGGGGTGCCGCCCGCGCCCACCACACGCACGTCACGGGCCTGCGCGGCGGCCTCGACCAGGCTGCGCGCGAACCTGGCGTTGCCCAGCTCGTCGACCAGGCCGCGCCGGTGCACGTCCTCGAACAGGCCGAGCAGCACCCGCCTGGTCTCGGCGTCCATCGTGTCGCCCCGTCGCCGCTGGAGCAGCTCGGTGACCTCGACCAGCTCGGCGGGGGAGTAGCCGGGGAAGCGCACCCGGGTGGCGAACCGGCTGGCCAGCCCGGGATTGCTGGACAGGAACGCGCCCATCTCCTGCTCGTAGCCGGCCAGGATGATGATCAGCCGCTCGCGGTCGTCCTCGGCGCGCTTGAGCAGCGTCTGCACGGCCTCGGCCCCGAACCTGTCGGGCTGCCCGTCGGAGGAGTTGACCAGCCCGTACGCCTCGTCGATGAAGAGCACGCCGCCCAGGGCCCGGTCGACCAGCTCGTTGGTCTTGATCGCGGTAGCGCCCAGGAACTCGCCCACCAGGTCGGCCCGCTGCGCCTCGACCACGTAGGGGGTCTCCAGCAGGCCGAACGCGTAGAAGATCTTGGCGAGCGCGCGGGCGACGCTGGTCTTGCCGGTGCCGGGCGGGCCGAGGAAGACGAAGTGCCTGGTGGGCCGCTCGGTGGTGTAGCCGGCCTCGGCGCGCAGCCGGGACGCCTCGATGGAGGCGGCGATCGAGCGCACCTGCTCCTTGACGGGGGCCAGGCCGACCATGCTCTCCAGCTCGCTGAGCGCCTCCTCGACGGAGATCTGCGGAAGCCCGCCCTGCCTGTCCTGGGGGGACTCGGGCCTGCCCTCGCGCGCCCTGACGCGTACCTGCTGCTCCTCGGCCGCGGCGCTCTCCGCCTTGACCCTGCGGGCCAGCACGAACCGGTAGACCAGCACCGCGGCGGCCACCGCGTACGCCACCCAGACCGCCACGTTCGCCGAGACGAACGAGAGCGGCACGGCGAGCACGCCGGCGGGGGCGAGCGCCAGCAGCGTGGTCACCCACGGCGCCACCCAGCGGATGAGGTGGGCGCCCGCGGCGGCGGGCAGGGCCAGCGCGACCATCAGGTGCACCGAGCCGGAGCCCGCGGGGAACAGCCCGGAGAAGATCGGCAGCGTCAGCACGACCCAGCCCGCGACCACCAGCACGGTGGCGGCGGCGCGGGGGAAGCGCATGGTCAGCGCGACGAACGCGAGCCCCAGCAGGACGAGGGGGAAGGTGTTGAGCAGATTCCACCCGAGCGCCGCCCCCAGGCCCATGACGGCGACCAGCACCACCACGTAGAGGACCCGGCGCACGGCCGGGGGAATCTGGTAATAACGCAGCCGAACCTTCTCGAACAGATCCCGCGCCGCGACCCGCCCCGCGGCCTGGGCCCTGCCGGACTCCTGCATCACGCCTCCCCGGTCCGCCCCCGGTTATACCGCACCGGACCGACGATTGGGCGCTCCTGACACGCTAGGTGGAGGTCACGAAAGCGGCGATCTGTCGCCCGAGTTCGGCCCCCGCGTCCTCTTGCAGGAAGTGCCCGGCGCCCTTGATGACGGGATGCCGCAGGCCGGACGTGCCCGAGATCGACTTGAGCAGAATGGGCGCCATGCCCCCGGTGATCGGATCTCCGTCGGAGAACGCCACGAGGAAAGGCCGCTCGAGTGTCGTGAGAACCTGCCAGGCAGCGCGGTTGGCGGGCGCGGCCGGGTCGTCGGGGGTGATCGGGACGAGGCTCGGCATGACGCGAGGGCCCGCTTTGTACGACTCGTCGGGGAACGGCGCGTCGTAGGCCGCCCGGACCTCCTCGGGCAACTCCGTCCTGCAGCCGGCCTGGACGAGCCGGGCGATGTCCAGCACCGGGGCCTTGAGCACGGCGTTCCTGAACTGGTGCCACACCTCGGGCATGGGAATGTCACCCGTCGGCAAGCCCGTGTTGGCGGCCACGATCCTGGCGACGCTCTCGGGGTGCTCGGCGACGATCCGCAGCCCGATCAGGCCGCCCCAGTCCTGGCCGACGACGGTGACGCGGCTCAGCCCGAGCGCGTCCAGCAGCAGGGCGCGGGTCCACTCGACGTGCCTGGCGTAGGTGTGCTCGGCCTGGTCGGCGGGCTTGTCCGAGCGGCCGAACCCGACGAGGTCCACCGCTATCGCGCGCAGCCCGGCCGCGGCCAGCTCGGGCATGACGTGCCGGTAGAGGAACGACCAGCTCGGCTCGCCGTGCAGGAGCACGACGGGCTCGCCGTCGGCGGGACCCGCCTCGACGTACGCCATCCGCAGGCCGTCGGCGACCTCGGCGTAGCGGGGCTCGTAGGGGAAGCCGGGCAGGCCGGCGAAGCGCTCTTCTGGCGTGCGCAGGATACGCATAGAACAAGATTCTAGCTAGCGGCGCTGGTGCCGCCCAGGGAATTCGCCGACGAGCACTTGTTTGGGGGTGACACGCAGGACGTCGGAGTCGGGCTGGGCGATCCCGCGTACCTCCACCCAGAACCGCCGCTGCAGCGGGTCCGCCGCGAACACCGCCACCCTGGGGTCGGCCGCGATGGCGTCCCACGCCTCCAGTTCCGTGATCACCCGGAGCTCGCCCGACGAGGTGACGGTCGCCACCGCGCCGGCGACCCGGGGGCCGAGGGCGTCGCCGTAGGAAAGGACGATGCTGCGGGCGTACGAGAAGGTCTGGCGCACCTCCGCGTCCAGCGTGACGGACGGCTCGGCGCCCACGGGCAGGTCGCACATGATCAGGGAGGTCCGCAACGGGCCCGGCCCGCCCCGCCACCAGGCCCACGCCGCCCGCGCCCCGAACACGGCCATCGCCGCCGCGAGCGCGCCCAGCCCGAGCCGCCACGCCCACGTCGCCGCCGGCTCGGCCCGCCAGGCCTCCAGCAGCCCGCCCGCCGCGCAGGAGGCCGCGGCCAGGACGACGAGCGCGGTCGCGGTGGGCAGCCACCGGTCGCCGCTGTGACGGGCGCGCAGGTAGCCGCGCACCATCGGGTACGGCACCGCCACGGCGGCGACGGCGGCCCTGGGCTCCACCGCGAGCGCCCCGCCCACCAGCGGGACCAGCACGGACCAGGTCCTGCCGAGCAGGATCCAGAGCAGGACGCCGGCGTTCCTGCGGGCGGTGCGGTCGATCTGCGCCGCGTGGGCGTGCTCCCGGGCCTCCCCGGCGCGCGTGGTCTCGGCCAGCGCCAGGAGCGGGCGGCCGCGCCACGTCTCGGCCAGGGCCCGTACGGCCGCCAGCGCGGGCCAGCCCAGGACCACGATGCCCGCCAGCCCCGCCCAGACCGGGTCGAGCGCGGACGGAACGGACGGCACCGCCCCCAGCAGCAGCCAGGCGGCGAACGCGACCACCGACACGGCCGCCGACACCACCGCCGCGCCGAGCCAGGGATCCCGGCAGAGCATCGCGGGCACGTACGACCACAGCCCCACCCGCCGCGCCTGCCTGACCGTGAGCGGCGCCAGGAGCACCAGCACGGCGAACCCGCCGAGCTGGGTGTCCCGGTCGAGGAGGAGCGCGGCCCCGGCGATCGCGAGCGTGGCGAGCGCGACCAGCAGGCGGGCCTGGCGGGACCAGACCTCGAGCGCCCGCCTGACCCGGCCCGTCTCACGCGGGTCGACCGGCCAGGCGGGGTCGTGGTGCGGGCGGGGGCGGTCCCAGCGCAGCAGGGACAGGCCGAGGTTCATGCGGGCCTGGGGGTTCGCGGGGTCGGCGGCGAGCGCGGCCCGGTACGACCGCTCGGCGCCGGTGTGGTCGCCGCCCAGCAGGGCCAGGTCGCCCAGCATGACCTCGGGATCGGGCCGCTCCGGCGCGAACTTCCCGGCCAGCGTGGCGTGCTCCACCGCCTCCCGCGAGCGGCCAGGGGAGCGCCGCAGGATCGCGGCCAGGCGCAGGCGGGCCGGCCAGGAGCCGCGGGCCAGCTCCACGGCATGCTCGGCGGCGGGCAGCGCGTCGGCGTCGCGGCCCAGCCGTTCGTGGGCGAGGCTGATGAGCCGGTACGCCCATTCCGCGCCCGGATCCAGCTCGGCCGCGCGGCGGGCGGCGTCGAGCGCGGACTCGGGGCGGCCGGCGTTCAGCCTGGTCAGGGCCTCGTCACACCATTCACGTGAGGATCGGTCGGAAATATCGCCATTTCTGTCACTTTCGTCGCTCCCCACGGTCTCCATGATCGGGTCGAGGGCGAACCCTGGATAGATGCCGACATATGGCTGTATCTCTCTAGAGAGGTAACGGGGCATCTGTGGATCAGTCGATACTGCTATGACAAGTGCTGGACATGCCCTAAGCTGCGACGCAAGCCGGAGTGCGAGGAGTCGAGGCGGAGGAGCTCGGGAGGAGCGAGCGTCGAGCCGGGCTCCCGCCGCCGACCAAAGAGCACGTGCGGGCCCTGTCAACGGATCGGCCTGCAAGGAGGCCCATGACCGTCATACAGGCCGCACCCCTCGTACGGACTGCCGATCGGGAGCACGGGGACCGCCGCTGGTCCATTCTCGTGCTGCTCTGCGTGAGCCTGCTGCTGATCACCGTCGACGCGACCGTCCTGCACATCGCGGTGCCCGCGCTCACTGCCGCGCTGGAGCCGTCCGCGGTGCAACTGCTGTGGATCATCGACATCTATTCGCTGGTGGTCGCGCCGCTGCTGATCATGTTCGGCACGCTCGGCGACCGGTACGGGCGCAAACGGCTGGTGCTGTGCGGCTACGTACTGTTCGGCCTGGCCTCGGCCGGGGCCGCGTTCGCCCCGACGCCGCTGACCCTGATCCTGGCCAGGGCGCTGCTCGGCATCGGCGGAGCGATGATCATGCCGGCCACGCTGTCCCTGATCCGCCAGATCTTCACCGACAGGCGCGAGCGCGCCATCGCGCTGGGCGTCTGGAGCGCGGTGGCGGCGGCCGGCGCGGCCGTCGGCCCGCTCATCGGCGGCGTGCTCGTCGGCATCTGGTGGGGCGCCGTCTTCCTGATCAACGTGCCGATCCTGCTGGCGCTGATCCCCGCCGCCGTCCGCCTGCTGCCGGACTCGCCGGGGCGCAAGGACGGGGGATGGGACGGCGCGAGCGCGGTGCTGTCGGTGCTCGGCATCCTGGCGCTGGCGTTCGGGCTGAAGGAGGCGGGCTCGGGCAGCCTGATGCCGCTGTGGGCGTCGGTGCTGGTGTTCCTGGCCGGGCTGGGGCTGCTCTTCCTGTTCGTACGCCGCCAGACGCGCCTGCGCCACCCGCTGCTGGAGGTCGGGCTGTTCCGGCGGCGCGAGTTCACGACCGGGGTGGCCGGCGTGCTGCTCGGCGTGTTCGCGCTGGTGGGCCTGCAGCTCATGCTCGCCCAATACCTGCAGCTCGTGCTCGGCGACAGCCCGCTGCGCGCGGCGGTCCGGATGTTGCCGCTGGTGATCTCGGCCATCTCCGGTGGGCTCGCCGCCGCCCACATCCTGCCGCGCATCGGCATGCGGACCACGATGAGCGGCGGGCTCGGGCTCGTCGCGCTCTCCCTCACCCCCACGCTCTCCTGGGGCGTCGAGGGTCATCCCGTGATGCTGGCGTTCTGCTTCGTGGGCATCGGGTTCGGGGTCCAGGTCGCGCTGCTGGCCGCCTCCGACACGATCATGTCCGCGGCGTCGGAGTCCCAGGCGGGCGGGGCCGCGGCCATCGAGGAGACCGCGTACGAACTGGGCGCCGGCCTGGGAGTGGCCGTGCTCGGCACGATCACCGCCGTCGTGTACGCCCCCGGCCTGCACTCGGTGCCCGGCGTGTCCGCCAGCGGCATGGACAAGGCCAGGCAGTCGCTCGCGGGCGCGGCGCACGTCGCGCACGAGGTGGGCGGCAGTGCGGGCGGCGCCCTGCTCGACGCGGCCCGATGGGCCTTCGTGAACGCCCTGCACACGACCGTGGTCGTGAGCGTCGTCCTGCTCAGCCTGACCGCCGTCGCGGTGGCCACGCTGCTCAGCCGTGATTGAGGTGTGCCATGTCCCGATTAGGGCAGACAACTACCGTGAAACAGGCCCTTCGTGATCTTGCTGCTTTAGTCGCCCGCGTCGGCGTGGGCGGCATCTTCTTCGCGAACGGCTGGACCAAGCTGGAAGACGGGCTGAAGGCCACCGGGGCGAAGTTTCTCGCGCAGGGCGCTCCCGCACCCGGCGCCTGGGCCACGGTGACCATGCTCACCGAGCTCATCGGCGGCGCGCTGCTGATCGCGGGCCTGGCCGTCTCGGTCACGGGCCTGATCCTCTTCGCCGAGGCGCTGGGGGTCTTCGTGGTGGCCCCGCCGCTCAACCCCATCAGCCTGAACGAGCTCATCCTCCTCGGCGCCGCCTCCCTCCTGCTCGCCGTGGTGGGCGCGGGACGGGTGTCGGTGGACCACATGGTGGTGATCAGGCGGAGGGAGTCGGAGGCGGCGAACGAGTTCGCGGCCGACACGGAGGCGGACCGCGTCATCGCCTCACTCCGGGGACCCGACAAATCACCGGCTCCGGAGCCGGAGGCGAAGGACGAGCCCAAGGACACCGCCGCCACGGAGGACACGGCGCCCCATCCCCGGCCGCGCGCCAAGAGCGGGGAGACGAGCCGCGCGGAGGACCCCGCACCGGCACCGGGCGACACCCTGGTCGCCGGCCGCAAGAAACCCACCGCCCGCACCCGTCGCCCACCCTCCGACTGACCGTCCCGCCGTCTCGCGCGTCCTCCGGCTGACCCGTCGCGTCGTCTCGCGCGTGCGCCGTCTCGCCTGCGCCGTCTCGCCTGCGCCGTCTCGCGTGCGCCGTCTCGCGGTCGGATCGCCTGGCCGCCGACCGCGTTGCGCCGAGCTCCGCCGCACCCCGCCTCGCCGACCCGGCGCCGGGTGAGGCGGAGGCCGCGCGTCACCTCCGCCTGGAGGCCCTCGCGGCGGGCGGTGGGGCGGGGCCGTCCGGGGGCGCGTGGCATGTGAGATGGGCTCATGTTTGGGTCTTGTTGGTCACGCGGACGCGGCGGATGCTGGTGGGCGAGCCCCCGGTACCCCCAGCCCCGTGAGGTGCCCCATGCCGCGCCGCTCAGCCCACCGGTTGATCGTCCTCGTGCTCCTCCTCGCCGGCACCCTGGTGATCCCCCAGGCCACGGCCACCGCCAAGACCACCACCACGGCAGCCCAGGTCAGCGGTTTCATCGACGCCCACAGCCACCTCTTCTCCTACGAGGCGTTCGGCGGCCGGCTCATGTGCGGCAAGCCGTTCGACCCCGACGGCATCGCCAAGGCGCTGACCGACTGCCCCGACCACTACCCCAACGGCGAACTGGCCTGGTTCGAGAACTTCACCCGCAAGGGCACGGTCACCGGCACCCACGACCCCGTCGGCTGGCCCACGTTCAGGGACTGGCCGGCGAACGACTCGCTGACCCACCAGCAGGCCTACTACACCTGGGTCGAGCGCGCCTGGCGGGGCGGACTGCGGATCCTGGTGAACGACCTGGTGGCCAACCGCCAGCTGTGCGCGATCTACCCCCTGAAGAAGAACTCGTGCGACGAGATGACCATCATCAGGCTCCAGGCCCAGCGGGCGAGGGAGCTGCAGGACCACATCGACGCCGAGCAGGGCGGGCCGGGCAAAGGCTGGTTCCGGATCGTGGCCGATCCGGCCGAGGCCCGGCAGGTCATCCAGGCCGGCAAGCTGGCCGTGGTCCTGGGGATCGAGACCTCCGAGCCGTTCGGCTGCCGCCAGATCCTGGGCATCCCCCAGTGCACCAGGGCGCAGATCGACCGCGGCCTGGACGAGATGTACGCGCTGGGCGTACGCAGCATGTTCGTCTGCCACAAGTACGACAACGCCCTGTGCGGCGTGCGGTTCGACTCCGGCACCCAGGGCGCGATCGTCAACCTGGGCAACTTCCTCGGCACCGGCTCCTTCTGGCAGGCCCGCACCTGTACGACCCCCGAGCACGACAACCCGATCGACCCGGGCGGCGTCCTGCCCGACCCGATCGCGGGCCTGCTGCCTCCCGGGATCTCGCTGCCGGTCTATCCCCCCGCCCCGCACTGCAACACCAGGGGCCTGACCGCGCTGGGCGAGTACATGGTCCAGGGCATGATCCGCCGCGGCATGCTGATCGAGCTCGACCACATGAGCGTCAAGGCCGCCGCCCGCACGCTCGACCTGCTCGAAGCCGCCCGCTACCCGGGCGTGATCTCCTCCCACAGCTGGGCCGACCCGCTCTACTTCGACCGCATCTACGCCCTCGGCGGCATGATCACGCAGTACGGCCACGACGCGGAGCACTTCGTCGCCGAGTGGGCCCGCACCAGACCCTCCAGGCAGGCGCACCAGGTCGCCGGCTACGGCTACGGGCTCGACGTCAACGGCATGGGCAGGCTGCCGGCCGCGCGGGCGGGCGCCACCGGGGTGACGTACCCGTTCAGGTCGTACGACGGCAGCGTGCTCCTGGACCGGCTGCGCACCGGCCAGCGGGTGTGGGACGTCAACACGGACGGCGTCGCCAACTACGGCCTGGTGCCCGACTGGATCGAGGACATGCGGATCATCGCAGGCGACGAGATCGTCCGGGACATGGCGGCCGGCGCCGAGTCCTACCTCCGCACATGGGAGGCGGCCACCTCGGCCAGGCCGTGACCGCCCCGGCTATTCTGGCGGCAGGGCGGAGCGAGGGGCGTGGATGGCGGCCAGGTCCGGCAGGGCGCGCGCGACGGTGCGTGACGTCGCGGCGGAGACGGGGCTGTCCATCGCCACGGTCTCCCGCGTGCTCAACGGCCAGGCCAACGTCGCCCCGCACACCCGGGAGCTGGTGCTGCGCGCCGTCGGGCGCCTCGGCGACCAGGCGCCGCGGCCGCGCACGATCCACGACCCGTCGGCCGGCGCCGTGTACGTGCGCTGCCCGTACGTGCTGACCGACTATTTCGGGCTCATCGTCTCCTCGGTGGGGGAGACCATCGAGCTGCACGGAAGGCAGATGATCCTCGGCGCGGGCGAGGCCGCCCAGGACGCCCCGGTGCTCGCCGGGCTGCCCGGCAGGCAGGGCGTGGCCGGCGCGATCCTCATCCTGCCCCCGGAGCCGGGCGACGAGCTGGTGCGCCTGCGCGACAGCGGCTTCCCCTTCGTGGTGATCGACCCGCGGACCCCGCCCCCCAAGGACATCGCGGCGGTCTCGGCCGCTCACTTCGCGGGCGGGCGCAAGCTGATGGCGCACGTGGTCGGGCTGGGCCACCGCCGGGTCGGGATCATCGGCGGCCCGGTGGAGTGGCTGCCGAGCGAGGCCAGGCTCGCGGGTTACACGGCCTCGCTGGCGGACGCCGGGGTGCTGCCCGAGCCCGAGCTGCTGCGCAGCGTGCCGGAGCCGAGCACCGAGTACGGCTACCTGGCGGCCTGCGAGCTGCTCGACCTGCCGGAGCGGCCGACGGCGCTGGTGGCGTTCAACGACAAGATGGCCGTCGGAGCGCTGTGGGCGGCGGCCGAGCGCGGGCTGAGCGTTCCGGGCGACCTGTCGGTGGCGGGCTTCGACGACATCGACGTCAGCAGGGCCACCTCGCCCGCCCTCACCACGGTGCGCCAGCCCCTGCAGGAGATGGGCCGGATGGCGGTCACGCTGCTGATGCGGCTGCTGAGCCGCCACACGGTGGAGGCGCTGCACGTCTCGCTCGAGACCGAGCTGATCGTCCGGGGCTCCACCGGCCCTGCCTGATCGTTTCATTTGTTTCATAGCCACAAATGGGCCTTGACGCTGCCCATGACCCGTGGTCACCTAAAAGAAAGTTTCTTTATTGTTTCATTTGTTACATGGACATCACCCCCAGCCCGGAAGGGAAACAACGCCGTGTCCCGAATACTCACGCTTGTCTGCGCGGCCGTGCTGGCGCTGGCCGTGCCCGTCCCGGCGTACGCCGCCGGCGAGACGGTGAACGTCTGGCTCACCACCACCTCGGACTCCGGAGGCCGGAACGTCACCCGCGGCCTCGCGCAACAGACCCCGATCGCCTTCGGCTCCGCCGGCGGCAGCGCCAACCAGACGATCACCGTCAACGAGGGCACCACGTACCAGCAGTTCGAGGGCGGCGGCGCGTCGATCACCGACACGACCGCGTACCTGCTGCGCGGCGGCCCGGTCAGCGCGGCCACGCGGGACGCGACCATGCGCAAGCTGTTCTCGCCCACGGACGGGATCGGCCTGTCGTTCGTCCGCAACCCGATCGGCGCCTCCGACCTGTCGCGCCCCGGCATGGTCTCGCTCGACGACACCTGCTGCGATCTCAACGACTTCGGCGCCAACGGCTACGACACCAACGTCCGCCTGCTGACCGTCCAGGCCAAGCAGCTCAACCCGGAGCTGCGGGTCAAGGGCGTGCCGTGGAGCGCGCCCGGCTGGATGAAGGACAACGGCCGGATGGACCAGATGGGCTGGCTGAAGTCGCAGTACTACGCCATGTACGCCCAGTACTTCGTCAAGTACGTCCAGAGCTACCAGGCCGCCGGGGTCCCGGTGAACTACATCTCCGTCCAGAACGAGCCCAACTGCTGCCAGGCGTCCAACCCGACCGCCATGAACTACCCCGGCATGAACTGGAACTCCTCCGGCCTCATCGAGCTGACCAAGAACTTCGTGTATCCGGCCTTCCGGGCCGCCGGCATCACCACGAAGGTGCTCGTACACGACTGGAACTACGGCGACTACGGCCAGATCGGCGGCCCCATCCTGGCCGACGCGGCGCTGCGGAACGATCCGCTGTTCGGCGGCATCGCCTGGCACGGCTACTTCGGCGACCCGGCGGTCGGCTCGCAGGTGCACGACCAGTATCCGTCGGTGCCCCAGTTCAGCACCGAGCACTCCGGCGGCACCTGGATCGGCAACCAGCACAACGAGGACATGGCCGACATCGTGAACTACACCCGCAACTGGAGCCGCAGCCTGGTCAAGTGGAGCCTGGCGCTCAACCAGCAGATGGGCCCGCACAACGGCGGCTGCGGCACCTGCACCGGCCTGATCACGGTCCAGGAGGGCGGCTCGCGCGCCGGCCAGGTGGACTACACGATCGAGTACTACACGACCGGCCACCTCACCAAGTTCGTCAGACCTGGCGCGTACCGGATCGACTCGACCGCCAACTCCACGGTGCAGAACGTCGCCTGGCGCAACCCCGACGGCTCCAAGGCCCTGATCGCCCACAACGGCGGCACCTCGGCCCAGTCGGTCAGGGTCAACTGGGGCAACCAGTCGTTCGTGTACACGCTGCCCGCCCGTACCACCGCGACCTTCACCTGGTCGGGCACGCCGGGCGGCAACCCGGCCGGCGCGATCACCGGCCTGGGCGGCAAGTGTGTCGACGTGGCCGGCGGCAGCAGCGCGGACGGCGCGGCCGTGCAGCTCTACACCTGCAACGGCACCGCCGCCCAGCAGTGGACCCGCCCGGGCGACGGCACGCTGCGCGCGCTCGGCAAGTGCCTCGACGTGGTCGACCGCGGCACCGCCGACGGCAGCAAGCTCCAGCTCTGGTCGTGTTCGGGCGGCGCCAACCAGCAGTGGACCTACACCTCGGGCCGCGACCTGGTGAACCCCGCCGCGAACAAGTGCGCCGACGTCACCGGCAACTCCAGCGCCGACGGCACCCGGCTGCAGATCTGGACCTGCACGGGCGCCGCCAACCAGAAGTGGACGCTGTCGTGATCACATGCCGGCGGTGAGGCGGGCGACCACCCGCATCTTGTTCATCGCGTCCAGCGCGGCCACCTTGTACGACTCGGCCAGCGTCGGATAGTTGAACACGGCGTTGACCAGGTAGTCGATCGTCCCGCCGCACCCCATGACCGTCTGCCCGATGTGCACGAGCTCCGTCGCCCCCGTGCCGAACACGTGGACGCCGAGCAGCCGCCGGTCCTCGGGGGAGACGAGGAGCTTGAGCATCCCGTACGAGTCGCCGATGATCTGCCCCCTGGCCAGCTCCCGGTACCGCGAGATGCCCACCTCGAACGGCACCTTGTCCCGGGTCAGCTCGTCCTCCGACCGGCCGACGAAGCTGATCTCGGGAATGGTGTAGATCCCGATGGGCGGCAGCTCGCGGGCGTCCTCGACCGGCTCCCCGCACGCGTGCTGCGCGGCCACCCGCCCCTGCTCCATGGAGGTGGCCGCCAGCGCGGGGAAGCCGATCACGTCGCCCACGGCGTAGATGTGCGACACCTCGGTGGCGTAGTTGGAGTCCACCGAGATGCGGCCGCGGGCGTCGGCGGCCAGGCCGGCGGCCTCCAGGCACAGCTCGGCGGTCTTGCCCTGGCGCCCGGCCGAGTACATGACGCAGTCGGCGGGGATCTTCTTGCCGCTCTCCAGCAGGGTCAGCGCCCCGCCGGGGCGGCGCTCGACGGCGGCCACGTTCTCCCCGAAGCGGAACGTCACGGCCAGGTCGCGCAGGTGGTACTTCAGCGCCTCGACGATCTCCAGGTCGCAGAACTCCAGCATGCGCTCGCGCCGCTCGATCACCGTCACCTTGGTGCCGAGGGCGGCGAACATGGAGGCGTACTCGATGCCGATGACCCCGGCCCCCACCACGACCAGGGTCTCGGGGATCCGGTCGAGGTGCAGGATCGCGTCGGAGTCGATGATCGTCCTGTCGTCGAACTCGACGCTGTCGGGACGGGCGGGCGAGGTGCCGGTGGCGATCACGACCTTCTCGGCGGTGATCTTCGTCTCCTCGGACTTGCCCTCCTCGTGCGTGATCCCGATCGTGTGCGCGTCCAGGAACCGGCCGGTGCCCTGCAGCACCGTCACGTGGTTGCGGGCGAGCTGGCTGCGGATCACCTGGATCTCGCGGCCGATCACGTGCTGGGTGCGCATCCCGAGGTCGGTGACCGTGATCTCGTCCTTGACGCGGTAGCTGGCGCCGTACAGCTCCCGCTGGTTGAGCCCTGTGAGATAGAGGACGGCCTCCCTGAGGGTTTTGGAGGGGATCGTCCCCGTGTTGATGCACACGCCGCCGAGCATGTGTCGTTTCTCGACCACGGCGACACGCTTGCCGAGCTTCGCCGCCGCGATCGCGGCCTTCTGTCCACCTGGCCCGGAACCCAGGACCACAACATCAAAGTCCGCCACACCGTCCAGTCTGCTGGTGGCGTGTTAACGGGAAAAGACCTGTCTGCGAGACTCCGAATTATGTTGCGCCCTTTCACCGAGGTTGACGTCTTCACCACCACCCCGTACCACGGGAACGCGCTCGCGGTCGTGCTCGACGGCCAGGGGCTGACGACCGAGGAGATGCAGCGGTTCGCCACCTGGACGAACCTGGCCGAGACCACCTTCCTGCTGCCGCCGACCACACCCGAGGCCGACTACCGGGTACGGATCTTCACCGCGTCCGTGGAGCTGCCCTTCGCCGGGCACCCGACCCTCGGCACCTGCCACGCCTGGCTGGAGGCCGGGGGAGTGCCGCACCAGGAGGGCGAGATCGTCCAGGAGTGCGCGGCCGGGCTGGTACGGGTACGCAGGAGCGGCGACGGGCTGGCCTTCCACGCGCCGCCCCTCGTGCGGTCGGGCCCCGTGGAGGAGCCGCTGGCCGGGCGGATCGCCGAGTCCCTCGGGATCGGGCGGGCCGACATCGTGGACATGGAGTGGGCCGACAACGGCCCCGGCTGGATCGCGGTGCTGCTCGCGGACGCCGAGTCCGTGCTCGCGCTGCGCCCGGGCCTCGTCCCCAACTACGTGGGCGTGGCGGGCCCCTACCCCGAGGGGGCGCCGTACGACTTCGAGGTGCGGGCGTTCACGCACGCGCACGGCTCCACCATCGAGGACCCGGTGACGGGCAGCCTCAACGCCTCCATGGCCCAGTGGCTGCTGCGCTCGGGCCGGGCCAAGGCCCCGTACGTGGCCAGACAGGGCACGGTGCTGGGCTTCTCGGGCCGGGTGCACATCTCCACCGACGCCGAGGGTGACGTGTGGGTGGGCGGCTCCGTGCTGACCTGCGTCACCGGCCAGGTCGAACTGTGAACCGCACCTCGTCGCCCGGCCGCAGCTGGGCGGCGACCGGCAGGTCCGCCTCGCGTACGACGCCGATCACCGGGTAGCCGCCCGTCGGCGGGTGGTCGGCGAGGAAGACGATCGGCTGCCCGCTCGGCGGCACCTGGATCGCCCCGGTGACCATCCCCTCGCTCGGCAGCTCGCCCTCCTTGGCCCTGACCAGCTCGGCGCCGCTCAGCCGCACCCCGACGCGGTTGCTGTCCTGGCTCACCGAGTACGGCCGCGCGCACAGCTCGGCCAGCGCGTCCGGCACGAACCAGTCGTCCCGCGGCCCCGGCGTCACCCGCAGCACGGCGGGCCGGGGCCCGGGCGGCGGCGCCAGGTCGACGGAGATCACGCCTTCGGGCCGCCCGACGGGCAGCAGCGTGCCCGCCCGCAGCGGCTCCGGGCCGAGCCCGGACAGCGAGTCGGTGGAGCGGCTGCCGAGCACCGGCTCCACCGCGATCCCGCCGCGCACGGCCACATAAGTGCGCAGCCCCCAGTCCGGCATGCCCAGCCGCAGCTCCGTGCCCTTCGCGACCCAGTACGGCGACCCCATCCCCGCCGCGCTGTCCACGGGCGCGCCCGCCAGCGCCACCCATGCCCCGTCGTGGAACAGCAGCCGCGCCATGCCGAACGTCAGCTCGATCCCCGCCAGCCCCTCCGGGTTGCCCACGAGCCTGTTGGCCAGCCGCAGGCTCGGCGCGTCGGCCGCCCCCGAGCGGGGCACCCCCAGGTGGGCGAGGCCCGGCCGCCCCAGATCCTGGACGGTCGCGTACGGCCCGGCCGCCATCACCTCGATCATGTGGGTTGAAACCGTACGCGCACGCCCGGCCTGAAGAGCGAGGGCGGGTCGGCCGTCACGTCCCACACCCGCACGGAGGTGCGCCCGATCAGCCGCCACCCGCCCGGCGAGGCGCTCGGGTAGACCGCCGAGTACGGCCCCGCCACCGCCACCGACCCGGCCGGCACCGACGTGCGCGGCGTGTCGAGCCTGGGCGTCTCCAGCACCGGATCCAGCCCCGTGAGATAGGCGAACCCCGGGGCGAACCCCAGCCAGCCCACCACCAGCTCCCGCCCCGCGTGCCGGGAGACCACCTCGTCCACCGGGATCCCGGCCAGTGCCGCCACGGAATCGAGATCCGCCCCGTCATAGACGACGGGAATCGTCACGACCTCCCCCTCGGCCGCCCGTACACCGGCCCTGTCCCGCTCGCGGCCGACGACGTCCGCCAGAAGCGCCCGCAGCCGCGCCTGATCCGCCCCAGGAGCCACCACGAGCACCGTCTCCGGCCCCGGCACGATCTCCACCACCCCGGCCGGCAGATCGGCCCGCAGCGCCGCGTCCAGCCGGTGAGACAGCTCCAGCGAGCCGGTCTCCACGAGCAGCCCGTGCTCCCCGGCCGCCCGGATCACGCGAACGCCTGCAGGACCACTCCGGCCGCCAGCAACGCGTCCCGCACTCCCTGCGCCAGCCGGACGGCGTCAGGCGTGTCGCCGTGCACGCAAATGGAACGTGCCGAAACCGGGACAGAACTGCCGTCGATGGCCGTCACGGAGCCGTGCACGGCCATCCGGCACGCTCGGTCGGCCACCGCGGCGGGGTCGTGGATGACCGCGCCCGGCTCCCTGCGCGACACCAGAGTCCCCTCGGGGGTGTACGCGCGGTCGGCGAACGCCTCGTTCACGGTCGGGACGCCCGCGGCGGCCGCCACCGCGTGCACCACCGAACCGGGCAGCGTGAGCACCGGCAGCGAGGGGTCGTAGTCGGCCACCGCGTCGATCACCGCCGCCGCCTGCACCTCGTCGCGGCAGATCCGGTTGTAGAGCGCGCCGTGCGGCTTGATGTACGAGACCCGGCCGCCCATGGCTTTGGCGATGCCGTCGACGGCCGCGAGCTGGTACAGCACCTCGGCGCACAGCTCCTCCGGCTCGGCGTCCATCTCCCTGCGCCCGAAGTGGGCCAGGTCGCGGTAGGACACCTGCGCGCCGATCGTCACCCCGCGGTCGACGGCCGCCGCGCACGTGCGTCTGATCGTCACGGGGTCGCCCGCGTGGAAACCGCAGGCCACATTGGCGCTCGTGACGATGTCGAGCAGGGCGAGGTCGTCGCCGAGCCGCCAGACGCCGAACCCTTCACCCAGGTCGGCGTTGAGGTCGATCACCATGGCAGTAGAGGCTATCTCGGCGCCTATCTCGGTGCGACGAACAACGTCTGGATCGCCGTACCGACTTCACCTGTGCCGTCGTACAGGGTGGACCGGGTCAGGCCCCTGCCGGACGGGCCGACGACCGTGGCGGCGTCCATGCAGATCCATTCGCCCTCGGGGGCGCGGAACAGCGAGATGGTCAGGTCCACGTTCACGAACACGTGCGTGTCGAAGCCGAGGGCGGCGCTGACGCCGTTGCCGCTGTCGGCGAAGGCGGCCAGGCGCTCCATCGGGGTGAACTCCTCGCCCTCGACCAGCGGCACCGTGAACCGGCCCCAGACCGTGGCGGGGCCGGGCCGCATGGGGCCGCCTTCGGCGAAACGCCAGTCGAGCGCGCGGCCGTACCCGAATCCCGAGCCGAGCCACGAGCCGGCGACCTCCTCCGAGGGCGGCGGGACCGGCCCCGGCGGCCCGGGGACCGGCGAGGCGGGCGTGTCGGCCGTACGGATGCGCCAGGCGCTCGCCCTGGCGTACGCGCGGCCGCCGGACGAGACGCTCGCCGACAGGCACTGCACGCGCTTGCCGTCGCGGGTCACGTCGGTGGCGATCTCCAGCTCGGCCACGGGCACGGGGGCGAACACGTCCACCACGAGCTTGGACAGTTCCAGGCCCGGGCGCGGCGCGGTCTGGGCCAGCTCATGGACGATCAGGGCGGTGACCGGGCCCATGTGCTGGGTGCGCGGGTCCCACGGACCCTGCGTGTGCTCGGACGACCGATAACGCCCTTCGGTCAAGCGGGTGTACATCGCCATAGAAGAAAATTCTACGGCGGTTCGCGTCCGGCGGTCCGTCGCGGGGACCGTTCCTAGAACTCGTCCGGGATGTCGGCGATGTCGTCCAGCGCCGCCGCCAGCTCGTCGGGGTCGCCGCCGATCCGCTCGGCGATCTCGATCAGCACGTGGAGCACGTCGTGGCGGTCGTGGCCGAGGTCGAGCAGGCGCTGCGCGGCCTCCCACAGCTGCGGCGGGTCGCCCTCCCACAGCCGGGTGGCGATCTCCTCGTGCCAGGCCAGGTGCTCCTGGTCGATCGCGTCGCCGTGGTCGATCTCGAGCAGCGTACGCCGGTCCGCCTGGTCGGCGGGGTTGAGCTTGTCGAGCTCGATCCCGTTGTGCACGCCCTGCAGGTACGGGAACGCGAAGACCCGCCTGGCCAGCGCCGACAGGTCGCCGTCCGGCAGCAGCCGCTCCAGCAGCGGCCGGTCGAGCCCGAAGGACGTCGGGTCCCGGTACGCCTCGGGGAACTTGCCGATCGCCTCCCACACCGCGTCCAGCGTGGCCTTGAGCCCCTGCTCCGGCAGGCCCGTGCGGTGGGCGGCGAAGCGCACCCACGCCGACAGCACGTGCGGCATCGCCTCCTGCTCGGCCACGCTCAGCATCACCTTGCGCGGCAGCCAGTCGAGCAGGAACGTTTCACACTTGGTCGGGCTGACCCGCAGCGGACGGTTGAAGTCCTGGTCGCAGCCGTAGTCGATGATGTGGTCGGCGCAGCGCGAGGCCGCCGACGGGTCGGACAGGTGCTCGGCCGCGTCGGACGCCAGGAACTCCGCCGCCAGCATGGCCCGCCGCTCCCTGCTGTACGGGGCCTCGGTGTGCCGCGGCGCAGGCCGCTTGCGCCCGGGAGGCAGCGCCTTGAGCCTGGCGCGGGCGAAGGCGTGGTAGGCGCTGTAGCTGTCGCTCACCGGCGGCGGCGTCTTCGGCTCCCTGGTGGCCTTCATGGCCGACTCCAGCAGCGCCCTGGCCTGCTCGGGCTCGATCTCCTCGAACAGCAGCAGCGGATTGCCCGCCGCCTCGGCCCTGGCCTGCTCCAGCAGCTTGTCGACCTGCGAGGACACCCAGGCGTCCCGGGCCATGCCGCTCATGTTGTAGTCGACCACCATGACGAGAGCGTGCCGGTCGACGGGCAGCGAGTCCTCGTCCCAGCGGTAGGCGAAGGTGCAGATCACCGTGTCCTGGTCGCCGTAGGAGTCGCGGGAGACGTAACAGCCCGCCGGCTTGACCGCGCCCACCCTGTCGGCCCAGCCAGGCCGGGCCACCCCCGACTCCATCATGGCCAGCGCCGCGCCCTCGGCCTTGGCGCCCTGGCGGGCCGTGCCCAGATAGGCCAGGCAGATGAGCAGCGTCAGCGAGGCCGGCGTGCCGGCCTTGGCGGCGTAGTCGACCAGTCCCTCCCCGAGCACCTGCTCCACGTCGCCGCCCCTGACCCGCCTGCCCCACCAGGCCCCGATCATGTCGGAGACCATCAGCTCCGCGTCCAGAGGGGTGCGTACGGCGAGCAGCTCGCGAGCCGCCTGCACCATCTCCTTGAACACGTCGTCTGGCGGGGTGCTCTCCCGGGGATCTCGTCGGTGTCGGCGCACACCCTCACTCTCTCGTATTCCAGGCGCAAACGGTGCGGAGAACTCGGCCTGGTGACCCCGATGTTATCGGGGACTTCTGGATGGGACTTAACTCGACTTCCGGGCTTTTGTTTGTCTACCGGGAACTTCGGGGCGGAGGCGCTGAGTTGACGATCGCGAGCAGATGCTCGCGAGCGATGCGCTCCACGATCTCCGGCGTCGCCGAGACGCCGAGATGCTGCGCACACGCGCACACGTCGGCCACGCAGCGGTCGATCGTGTCCACGGGCACGGTCAGGAACTCTTCGGCCAGCCTGAGACTGACCGGCTCCCGCAGGAACCGTGTGGCCAGAGCGAGCATAGAAGTGAGATTCCTCTGGAGACCAGGGGGCAAACCCCCAGGAATGTCGGCAGGGCGACTTGCGCTCTCATTTCACCTTTTCTCGGGCTGCTGTCAAGGCTCCGCGGCGGTTGTGTTCACTTCACCCGGTGCCCATTCGTGCGAAGCTGTCTCCATGCGCATCCAGCTCGCCCAGCGGAGCGAGGCAGACGAGCTCCTCGGCCGCAGCCCGCTCGCCCTGCTTGTCGGCATGCTGCTCGACCAGCAGATCCCCATGGAATGGGCGTTCACGGGGCCATATACGATCTCCCAGCGTCTGGGCCACGACCTGACCGCCGGGGAGATCGCCTCCTACGACCCGGAGGCGTTCGCGGCGCTGCTGGCCGAGAAGCCGGCCGTGCACCGCTACCCCAAGTCCATGGCGGCCCGGGTCCAGCAGCTCGCCGCCTACTTCGTCGAGCACTACGACGGTCAGCCGGAGAAGCTGTGGGCAGACGCCGCCGACGGCAAAGAGTTGCTGAAACGACTGATGGCCCTGCCGGGATACGGCAAACAGAAGGCCCAGATTTTTCTGGCATTGCTGGGGAAGCAGTTGGAGGTCCAGCCGCCGGGCTGGCGGGAAGCGGCCGGACACTATGGCGAGGAGGGGTCGAGCCGGTCGGTCGCCGACGTGGTCGACGCCGACAGCCTGGCCCGAGTGCGAGCCTTCAAGCAGGAGGCGAAGCGCGCGGCGAAGTAGTTGGGGCCGGGGTCTCGGCCCCGGCCATCGAGCGCTGTAACCTGATCTTGCTGCGCAATGTGGAGCGACTTTGACAGGATGCGTAGACCCTAAAGGCGACCGGGCCGCGGCGGGGGCTTCCGTCCGCACATGCCCATCGCCGATGATGTACTGCAGAATCCGGTCGCCCGGAGCTGCGCTACGCCGATACACAGTTATGGAGATGTGCCGCGTGGGAGACCCTGGCACGCGACGGAGGTGCGGACCATGAGTGCCGAGACCTCCGTTCCCCGTCCCCGGGAGTCGGATGTGGACATCTCGGACTCCGCTCTGTTCAAGGGCATGTTGTCGGAGGCCGAGTTCGCCTTCGCGTTCTTCGACGGCGACGGCCGCATCCAGCGGGTCAACGACGTGTTCAGCGACGTCGTCAACGTGCCCGCCGAGCGCATGGCCGGCAGGCTGCCGGTCGAGGTGCTGGCCGCCGACCTCAGTCAGATCATCACCCACGCCGTGCAGGCCGTCATCGAGACCGACGCGCCCGTCACCGAGGGCCGCGTACGCGTGCGGACGGCGGAGGGCGACACCAGGCACTGGTCGCTGTCGTTCTCGCCGGTCCACGACGAGGCGGCGGGCGAGCTGCGCGCCATCGCGCTCGTCGGGCTCGACGTGACCGAGAGCCGCCAGACCGAGGAGGCGCTGCGCCGCAGCGAGGAGCGTTACCGCTCGCTCGTCGAGGCCCAGTCGCAGCTTGTCTGGATCACCTCCCCCACCGGCGCGGTCGTCGAGGACGCTCCCCAGTGGCGCGCCATCACCGGCCAGGGCCTGGAGGAATACCTCGCCAACGGCTGGCTGGAGGTCGTCCACCCCGAGGAGCGCCAGCAGACCGAGGAGGCCTGGAGGGAGGCGCTGCGCGGGCGCACCATGTTCGAGTGGAACTACCGCGTGCGCACCCGGGCCAGCGGCTACCGGCACTTCGAGGTGCGGGCCGTGCCGATCATCAGGCACGGCCGGGTCGTCGAGTGGGTCGGCGCCAACACCGACGTCACCCCGCAGCGCGAGGCCGAGGAGATGCGCGGCAGGCTGACCGACCAGCTCGGCGCCGCCGCCCTGCGCACCGCCCGGCTCCAGGGGGCCACCGCCCAGCTGGCCGAGGCCCTGACGGTCGAGCAGGTGGTGCAGGTCATCATCGACGTGGGCCGCACGGCCCTGGCCGCCGACCGCTCGGCCGTGGCGCTGCTCGACCCCGACCGCGCGGCGCTCAAGCTGATCAACGGCGAGGGCATCATGGAGGCCTCCGGGATCACGGGTGACGAGATCCCGCTGTCCCACTCCAACGTGATGACCATGGCCGTCAACAGCCGCCGCCCGGTCTTCGCCGAGTCGCCCGAGTCGCTGAAGGCCCAGCTGCTCGAGGCGGGCGACGACGAGGAGATCCTGGCCGGCTTCATCACCCACGGCGACGAGCGGGCCTGGGTGGGCCTGCCGCTGCTGGCGGCGGGGAGGGCTCTGGGAGCGCTCCGATTCTCCTTCACGAGGCCGGTGAAGATCTCCCAGGAGGACGGCGTCTTCCTGGAGGCGCTGGCCGGCCAGTGCGCGCTGGCGGTCGAGCGGGCCACGCTGTTCGAGCGTGAGCACCGCACCGCCGAGACGCTGCAGCGCAGCCTGCTGCCCGACCGCCTGCCCGTGATCAAGGGTCTGGTGCTGGCCCAGCGCTTCCGCTCGGGCAGCCGCCACGTCCAGGTCGGCGGTGACTGGTACGACGCGTTCGTCCTGCAGGACGGGCGGGTCGCGGCGGTCGTCGGCGACGTCATGGGCAAGGGCGTCAAGGCCGCGGCGGGCATGGGCCGCATCCGCAACGCCATGCGGGCGTTGGCGCTGACCAACCCGCCGCCCGCGGCCGTGCTGACCGGGCTCGACCGGGTCTTCGAGGCCACGGAAGAGGAAGAACAGGTCACGACTTTGGCGTACATGGTCGTGGAGCCGGTCACCGGCGAGGGCACTCTGGCCCTGGCCGGCCACCCGCCTCCCGTCCTGGTTTCGCCGCAGGGCACGGCGATCCTGTGCGACGGCGAGCCCGGCACTCCGCTAGGCTGGCCGACCAGCCGCAGGCAGTTCCGGTTCGTGGTGCCGCCCGGCCATACCGCCGTGCTCTACTCCGACGGTCTCGTCGAGAACAGGAAGCGCGGGCTGGATGCCGGATTGGCAGACCTTTGCAGTGTTGTGACCGAAGCTCCGCCTGAAGTTGTGAGTAGTCCGCACATGTTGCTGGACTTCCTGGTTGACCGGATGTTGTCTGGATATGAACAGGATGATGACGTTACCGCGCTAGCAATTCACGTCCCGCCAGCCACGAAGAGTGACTGAATGAAACAGTCATAACGGTTGCTTTCGGGTATCAGTGCCCCGCTTACGTACGCACTACTGTCTCGGTCGGCCTAGGGTGGAGGTCAACCGCCGGGAGGTGGCCGTACGGAGCGCGGGGTCGTGCCAGAATGCTGTGCAGGTCCGTCGCGGTCCGCACGGCCTCACCGATCTCCGAGAGAGGCAACAGCCCCCCAGCGGGCATCTGGGTCCATAGTCGCCACGCGTTCGTTCGAGAGGTGTTCGTGTCGCCTGCAAGTTCGACTCGCTCGAAGCCACAAGAGCTGAACGAGCCCGTCATTCAGCGACTGCTCGAGCGTGGGCGCTCGCAGGGTTTCCTCGAGTCTGAGGATGTCCGTCAGGCCTTTGAGGAGGCGGACATCCCCATGTCGCACGCCGCCGCGTTCTTGCGGAACCTCAGCAAAGAGGGCGTGACCGTGGTCGTGACCGCCGCGGATTCGGCTGCGCCGAAGAAGTCTCGTGGTCCAGCAAAGCGCCGCACCGCTGCCCCCGTCAAGACCAAGACGGCAGCGGCCGCCAAAGAGCAGCAGCCCGAGACCGTGACCGCGGTCGTGGGCACCACTGAAGCCGAGCCGGCCGCCAAGAAGGCGGCCCCTGCCAAGAAGGCCGCTCCGGCGGCGAAGAAGGCCGCGGCTCCCGCCGCCGCCAAGAAGGCCGAGCCGAAGAGCGCTGGGCCTGCCGAGACCAAGCCGAAGCCCGAGTCCCGGGCCGACGCCGACGACGACGAGGACATCGAGCTCGACGGCGACGTGGAGCTGGAGGACCTCGAGGACATCGACGTCGAGGACGACGAGATCGTGGCCGAGGACTCCGACTCCGAAGGTGAGGAGGAGTCCGACGACGAGTCCGACGCCGAGCCCAAGCCTTCCGAGGTCGCCGCGGTCCAGAAGACCGAGGACGAGGTCCTCATCCTGTCCGACGACGACGATGACGCCCCGGTCGCCCAGGTGGCCGCCGCCGGCGCCACCGCCGACCCGGTCAAGGACTACCTCAAGCAGATCGGCAAGGTCCCCCTGCTCAACGCCGAGCAGGAGGTCGAGCTCGCCAAGCGCATCGAGGCGGGCCTGTTCGCCGAGGAGCAGCTCGGCGGCGGGGAGACCGAGGGGCTGCCGGTCGACGTCAAGGCCGAGCTGGAGTGGATCGCCGAGGACGGTCGCCGGGCCAAGAACCACCTGCTGGAGGCCAACCTCCGGCTCGTGGTCTCGCTGGCCAAGCGCTACACCGGCCGCGGCATGCTCTTCCTCGACCTGATCCAGGAAGGCAACCTGGGTCTGATCAGGGCCGTCGAGAAGTTCGACTACACCAAGGGCTACAAGTTCTCCACCTACGCCACGTGGTGGATCCGGCAGGCGATCACGCGTGCCATGGCCGACCAGGCGCGGACCATCCGCATCCCGGTCCACATGGTCGAAGTGATCAACAAGCTGGCCCGCGTCCAGCGGCAGATGCTGCAGGACCTGGGCCGCGAGCCCACGCCGGAAGAGCTGGCCCGCGAGCTGGACATGACGCCCGAGAAGGTCGTCGAGGTCCAGAAGTACGGCCGTGAGCCCATCTCTCTCCACACCCCGCTGGGTGAGGAGGGCGACAGCGAGTTCGGCGACCTCATCGAGGACTCCGAAGCCATCGTCCCGGCCGACGCCGTCAGCTTCACGCTGCTCCAGGAGCAGCTGCACTCCGTTCTCGACACGTTGTCGGAGCGGGAGGCGGGCGTCGTCTCGATGCGCTTCGGTCTCACCGACGGGCAGCCGAAGACGCTGGACGAGATCGGCAAGGTTTACGGGGTCACCCGTGAGCGCATCCGCCAGATCGAGTCGAAGACCATGTCCAAGCTGCGCCACCCCTCGCGCTCCCAGGTCCTCCGGGACTACTTGGACTAACCCGCACGAATCCCCCGCCCCGCCCGGTCCTTCCGTGCGGGGCGGCGGCATTCCCACCCACCATCCACTCCGCGTCTGCCACACCGCAGCCGCCTCCGCCGCACGCCCCACCACCCAGCCGACGGCCCTGCTGCACGCCCCGTCACCCGACTGACGGCCCTGCTGCACGCCCCAGCACCCAGCCGACGGCCCTGCTGCACGCCGCGCCAGACCGCTGACGGTTCTGCCGTACTCCCCGCACCGCCGCTGGATCATGGTCGCTCGTCGCGTCGTTGGCACCTCAGCTGCACCCGGCCGTTGCCACCTCGGCTGCACCCATGCCGCCGCCCCGCCCCATCGGCCGTTGGCACCTCGGCTGCACCTCCGCCCCCTCGGCCGGTGGCACCGCCGCTGCGCCGTCGGTGGCTTTTCGCAGTCCCCAACGCCTCAGTTGCACCATCGCCGCGCCGCCGTACCCCTACGGGACCGCCGCTGCAGCGTCGATGGCTTGACGCACTGTCACCACCGCCCCCACTGCACCACGGGTGGCTCTGTCGCGCTCCCGTCGCTCTCCACCGCACTACGGGGCGCCCCCGGTCGCATCGCTGGCGCCGCGTATATCCAGCGTCGCGGCCGTGCGACACGCCCGGGCAGCCGGTGATCGTGCGAAACGCCTGGGCAGTTCGCGATCGTGCGACACGCCCGGGCGGCCCGCGATCGAGCGAAATGCCCAACGCGCTGCTCCGACGATCGTGGCCGTAGCCCGTGACGTGCCTCCGACATGCCCGGGCAGTTCGCGATCGTGCGACATGCCCGGGGCGCTGCGCTGACGATCGTGGCCCGCAGCCCGCCGCGTGCCTCCGACACGCCCGAGCTCAGGCGCATGCGCCTCGCCCGAGCCCGGATGTATGCCCCGCGTCAGCGACGGTCAGCAGTCCCAGTACCCCCACCGCACGCCAATCGCCCCACCCCACGCCCGTTGTGGCACGGCTCGTGGAGACGTATCCCCGCCTGAGGGTCGTCGCTACGGACGGTCACCGTCGAGAGGCGGCATCACCAGGGCGGGCCCGCCCTTGACCGGCTCCCTGCGATCGGGCGATGGGCAGTAGCCGTCCCGCGACCCCTTACGCCGGGTCGGTGACGTGCACGTCGAGGGTCCAGGGGCGGTTGGCGCGGGCGGGCTCGGCCAGGTCGATGGTGTAGCCCAGGGCATCGAGGGTCTTGGCCAGCTCGTCAGGGGTGTCCGGGGCGGTGTCGTGCCGCAGAAGGGCTCGGGCGATCTCGCCCCGGGTCGCCTTGGCCATGTGGCTGACGACCTTGCCGTCCCGGAACACCCGTACCGTCACCGACCGTGCACCAGGCTGCCAGGCACTCGCGTACGTGGCCGAACGGAGATCCACCACCAGCCCCGGCACCCGGTCCAGCTCCTTGGCGATCAACGGACGCCAGAACGTGGCCAGCCCGCCGAGAGGCGGGAGATTGACGCCCATCGAGAGCCGGTACGGCGGGATGAGATCTGTGATTCTCACCACACCCCACAGGCCGGAGAAGATCAGCACCGCCTCCTCCGCCCGCCTCCGCGCCTCGTCGTCGAGGGTGCCCAGCCCGAGGTTGTCGTAGAGGACGCCGGTGTAGAGGTCGGCGGCCGGCAGGGTGGGGGCGGTCTTGAGGGCCGCGTTCTTGACCAGCTCGCCAGCGAGCCCAGGCGTGAGGCCGAGCACGTCGAGGGCGTCGCGGCGCTTGGAGGCCCGTACGAGCGCGTTCAGCACGCGCTTGCGGGCCTTGTCGAGGGTGGGGAAGGACAGCTCGCCGACGGGCGGCCCGCTGCCTTCGGGCGCCTTCCCCTCGGACGGCGGCAACAGGATCAGCACAACCCCTTACCTTATTGCTCCTGGTCGGAGGCTCTCCCGCCGTCCCCGTCACGATCTTTTACGGTGGCCCAAGCGGGCACCACCCGCCGACCGTGGCCGGGCTCTGTCCAGGGTGACGCTCACCGGGTGGACACGGCCGGGGCCGCCGCAACGGCGCCCTCTGGGCCATGTTCTTCGCTGAATCGTCGGCCTCGGGCGCAGGCTCCCGGCATGGCGGCGAGTCCCGCTCCGGCGTCGGCCCGGCCCTGCGGCACGCTGTGGAAGCGTTCTGGGGAGGCTTCAGCCCCGGCAACCGGCGCCCGGCAGGCAGGAGGGAGGGCGTATTCGGAGGTCGGCTAGGCTGCGCGGGTGAATTTCGACCTCCTTGTCCATGAAGCCTGGCCCGCCTATGAGCAGCGCGTTCACGACGGATGGGTGCTTCGTTACGCCGGTGGCGTGACCAAGCGGGCCAACTCGGTACTCCCTCTGGACGAGCCCGCCGACCTGGACGGGGCGATCGAGGCGGCGGAGGCCTTCTACGGGGAGCGCGGGGTGCGTTGCGTCTTCTCGCTGGGGCCGAACGCCACGCCCGGGCTGGACGAGGAGCTGGAGCGGAGAGGCTATGAACTGGTCGATCCGACCGTCATCATGGCCGGCTCGCCCGCCGGCCCTCCGCCCCCGTACCAGGTGAGGATCGAGGACCGGCCGTGGCAGGGCTGGCTGGAGACGTGGTGGGCCGTGGACGGTCGTTACGGCACCGGGTTCGAGGAGGCGGAGCGCATCTGCACCGGGGTGCCCGCCTGGTACGCGGCGTTCGAGGAGGACGGCGTGGCGCTGGCCGTCGGCCGGGCCGTGCCCCAGGCCGGCACGTACGGTGTCTCTCGGGACGAGGCGTCCTCGCAGAGTGACACGCTTGGGATCTACTGCATGGCCACCCTGCCCCAGGCCCGCAGGCGGGGACTGGCTCGTGCGGTCATCCGGGCGCTCGTGCGGCATGCGGATGCGAAATCCGCCTACCTGGTCACCACGGCCCCGAACCTGGCCGCGCAGGCTCTCTACCGTGGTGAGGGACTCGAGATCGTGGACCGGTACCACTACCGGGTCCGCTGACCGGCCTCGCTGTCGCTTTGGGCGCGGCCGATGCTTCTGGGCACGACCGCGTCGATATCGGTCCCGGCGGCCGCTCTGCGGGGGTCTGGCGTCCCGCAAAGTCGCGCGTCCGCCTGCCAAGTCACGCGTCTGCCCGTGAAGCGGCTTACCTGCCCGTGAAGTCGCACGTCTGCCCGTGAAGTCGCACGTCTGCCCGTGAAGTCGTGCGTCTGCCTGCGAAGCGGCGCGTCTGCCTGTGAAGCGGCGCGTCTGTCGCGAAGTCGCGCGTCTGCCTGCGAAGTGACCGACCTGCCTGCGAAGTCGCGCGTCTGCGTGTGCACCGGCCGATCCGCTCGTATAAAGCCCGTTCTCCGTGCATGACGGCGTGTCTCCGGGCATACCAGAGTGACTGAACGCAGAACGGCGGCCCCGGGCGGTGCCGGGGTCGCCGTTCTGCGTTGTCGCTATATGTGGTTATCTCAGCACGACAGGCGCTGCGTCAGCGCTCGTCGTTGGGGGCAATTGAAGAGGTTTCGCTGAGTCGAGCCGACTCGTCCAGGATGTCGGCACCCTTTTCGCGCAGCGCTGCGATGTGCTGACGCCCGTGGTGGGCGCAGAACAGCAACTCCCCACCCACAGGCAGGGTCGCGCGAATGTAGGCCTGGGCGCCGCAGCGGTCGCAGCGGTCGAGGGCCGTCAGCGGCTTAACGGGGGCGAGAGCTCCAGTCACGTATCGCCTTTCGGGTCACCCCCGCCGAAGCGAGGATCTGGCGTCAGTCACTTGGAACAACATCTAACCGGACGTGGACGTTCCCAACCGCCCCCTCTCTACGCCCAGAGCGGAATGTGTCCCAAAGTAATGACGATCAGCCGGTTGGTAACGGCAAACGTGTCGGCATGGCAAGCTTGTACGCGCGCGTGTGGGAAGAACGGTAAGCTACGCACACGTGTTCGATGCCTAGACCAGGGGAGCTGGAGTGACGCTAGTGGAGGCGGGTTACACGGCTCGTCACCTGTCGGTGCTTGAGGGCCTGGAAGCAGTTCGCAAGCGCCCTGGTATGTACATCGGGTCCACCGACAGCCGCGGGCTCATGCACTGCCTCTGGGAGATCGTGGACAACGGCGTCGACGAGGCGCTGGCGGGTCACTGTGACCGCATCGAGGTCGAGCTCTACGCCGACGGTTCCATCGAGGTGCGCGACAACGGCCGGGGCATCCCCGTCGACATCGAGCCCAAGAGCGGTCTGGCCGGGGTCGAGCTGGTTTATACCAAGCTGCACGCGGGCGGCAAGTTCGGCGGCGGCTCCTACGGCGCGTCCGGTGGCCTGCACGGCGTCGGCGCCTCCGTGGTCAACGCCCTGTCCTCGCGAGTGGACGTCGAGGTCGACCGCGACGGCAAGGTCCACGAGATCAGCTTCCGCCGTGGCGTCCCCGGGATCTTCGACGGCCCCGGGCCCACCGCGAAGTTCAAGAAGAAGTCCGGCCTGCGCATCGGCGACAAGCTCCCCAAGAACCCCGCCGGCACCCGTGTGCGCTTCTGGGCCGACAAGCAGATCTTCCTGCCCGACGCCGAGGTCTCGCTCGACGAGATCCACGTGCGCCTGCGGCAGACCGCGTTCCTGGTGCCCGGCCTGACGCTGGCCGTCTTCGACAGCAGGCACGAGGAGCGCACCGAGGAGGAGTTCCGCTTCGACGGCGGCATCTCCGAGTTCACCGAGTTCCTGGCCCGCGACGAGGCCGTGTGCGAGGTGCTGCGGCTGCAGGGCCTGGGCCACTTCCACGAGACCGTGCCGGTCCTCGACGACCAGGGCCACATGACGCCCACCGAGGTGCAGCGCGAGCTCACCGTCGACGTGGCGATCCGCTGGGGCAAGGGCTACGAGTCGACCGTCCGCTCGTTCGTCAACGTGATCTCCACCCCCAAGGGTGGCACCCACCTGACCGGGTTCGAGCGCGGCCTGGTGCGCACGGTCAACGAGCTGCTGCGCGAGACGCGCCTGCTGAAGAACGGCGACGACCCCGTCACCAACAGCGACATCTCCGAGGGCCTGACCGGCGTGGTCACGGTCCGGGTGCCGGAGCCGCAGTTCGAGGGCCAGACCAAGGAGGTGCTCGGCACCTCTGCGGCCACCCGCATCGTCTCCCACGTGGTCTCCCGCGAGCTGAGGGAGCTGTTCACCAACCCGCCGCGCGGCTTCAAGCAGCAGTTGCGCGCCGTGCTCGAGAAGATCGTCGCCGCCGCCAAGGCCCGCATCGCGGCCCGCGAGCACCGCGACAACCAGCGGCGCAAGAGCGCGCTGGAAAACTCGGCGCTCCCGGCGAAGCTGGTCGACTGCCGCAGCGACGGCATCGACCGCAGCGAGCTGTTCATCGTCGAGGGTGACTCGGCCCTTGGCACGGCCAAGCTGGCCCGCGACTCGGAGTTCCAGGCGCTGCTGCCGATCCGGGGCAAGATCCTCAACGTCCAGAAGGCGTCCGTGAGCGACATGCTCAAGAACGCCGAGTGCGCCGCCATCATCCAGGTCGTCGGGGCCGGGTCCGGGCGCTCGTTCGACATCGAGTCCGCCCGCTACGGCAAGGTCATCCTCATGGCCGACGCCGACGTGGACGGTGCCCACATCCGCTGCCTGCTGCTGACCCTCTTCCACCGCTACATGCGGCCGATGGTGGAGGCGGGGCGCGTGTTCGCCGCCGTGCCGCCGCTGCACCGCATCGAGCTGACCAATCCCGGGCGGGGCAAGGAGAAGTACATCTACTGCTACTCGGACGCCGAGCTGCAGAAGGTGCTGCGGGATCTCGAACGCCGGGGCAAGCGGTGGAAGGACCCCGTGCAGCGGTACAAGGGTCTGGGCGAGATGGACGCCGACCAGCTGGCCGAGACGACCATGGACCCGCGCCACCGCGTCCTGCGCCGCGTCCGCATCGAGGACGTCGAGGAGGCCGAGGCCATCTTCAACCTGCTCATGGGGAGCGAGGTTGCGCCTCGGCGGGAGTTCATCGTCAACAGCGCCGCCGAGGTCGATCGCGACCACATCGACGCCTAGCTGTTCCGCCGTCCGGTGAGGACGTGGAGCCGTTCTGCTGTCCGGTGAGGTTGTGTGCGCGGCGGGCGTCTGGGAGGCCGCCCAAGGGACCCAGGGAGAGACAGCCCGGGGTGCCCAGGGTGGCTGGTGAGCCCCCTGTGAACGGTCAGGGGAGTTCCTGAGGCATGCGCGCGCGGCTCTGAGGTGCCATGCAGGGCCGTTTGGCGATTTCCTGGAGTGGTACCCCGGGTCGCGGCTCAGCGCGGCCTCTCGAGGCTCTGACGCGCGGAGCGGGGCTCCGGATTGCTACGCGTGCGCCGCTGGCTCTTCGCTGACGGTTCTCAGGGCCTTTGCGGGGCCGCTCGGGTCGTCTCAGGGGTCGTGGTGTGCGGGCTGCTCGGTTGTGAGGGTCCTGGGCTTTGAATGAGCGGGCCGCTCGCGCCGTCTGGGGTGCCTGGTACCGGCTGGTCGGTTGTGGGATAAGTGGCGCCAGATCGTGCGCCAGTGTTCCACCTGCTCCCGTATGTCCCCCTCCGGACAAGCGCAGGTCGCGAGGCAGACGGCGACGTACGCCTCCACGAACTTCAGGCGCGGCAGCTTGGGCAGCCCGACCCCGCCAGCACGTACGAGATCGTGCTGAGGGGCATGACGGCGACTTCGGTCCCTGAAACCACCTTGGTTCCACCGAGCCCGCCCACAACCGCAACCGGCGCAGTGCCCCCACGAAGTCGTCCGCGCTCGCGCCGTCGGGGACGAGGGGAGAGCTCAGATCGCCCAAAGCGCGTCCTCTCGTACGGGGACGGGGGGAGAGCTCGGATCGCCCAAAGCGCGTCCTCTCGTACGCGCCCAGGGCGGGCCCGGGGCGCCCGGTCATGCTGTACGGACCGGGCACCACTCAGGTCAGGTGAAGTCCTTCAGAACGCGGCAGGCGTCAGCCGGCCCGTGCGGACGTCGTAGATGGCTCCCGCGATCGGCATGCCCTCCGGCAGGAACGGGCTGGTCCTGATGCGGGTGAGGTCGTGGCGGAGCGCCTCGGTCTGGTCGGGGACCGTGTGGAACTCCAGGCTGCGGGTGTCCACCCCGCGTTCCTGGGTGAGGGCGTGGACGTCCGGGTCGGTGACTTTGGCCATGCCGCAGTCCGTGTGGGGCATGACGAGGACGCGTTCCACGCCGAGCAGGTAGACGGCCAGCACCAGGGTGCGCAGGACGTCGTCCGTCACCCGGGCGCCCGCGTTGCGCAGGATCTTGGCGTCGCCGGGCTTCAGGCCCAGCAGGCCGAGCGGGTCGATGCGGGAGTCCATGCAGGTCACGACGGCCAGCCCACGGCCGGCGCGGCCTGTGAGGCCGGAGTTTCCGAACTTCTTGGAAAACCTCGCGTTGGCGGCATACAGGTCGTCGAACGCACTCATGCAACAAATGATGCACTGCGCCCCAAAGCCAGTGATGGACGGGGTGGCGACTGGCTGGAGTTGGCAAACGTCCCACGAAAAACCGTCACCTTGCGTGATGATGTCGTAGCCGTATGTACGTGATCGAAGAAGGTTTGTCGTGAGTAGGTCCGAATCGCTCGCCGAGTACCTCCGTGCCCAAGCCCGGCGCCGCCTCGACCGCGTGGAGTCCAAGGACGGCGGTCGCAACGCCAGGCTGGCCCTGGCTCTCCTCGACACCGCCGCCTATGCGGCCAGCCTGCCCGAGGACGATCCGCTGATCCTCATGCTGGACCAGGCGGGTTGCTACGGGCCCCTGGGGTGCGAGAGCTTCGACCCAGGGGAGGGAGGCAACCAGCTGATCCGCCACTGGGACGGCGGCGAGCCGCACGAACTGCTGCTGGCCCTCCCGCCCGCCGTCAGCGCCGCGGGCGCCTGAGCGGCCCGCCCGCTCGCCGCCCGCGGGCTCCGCCACGCGGGTGCCGCCGGGTTCGAGCACGTCGAACCCGGCGAACAAGCGTGCCACCTTCTCGCGGCCGCAGCGCCGGCTCCTTCCCGGCGGCCCCCACCGCCAGGGCCGACCAGGTGACTGCCGGGGGCAGGCGATGGCGACGCGCCACACGGGCAGGCAGCGGGGCACTTCCGACCGGCTTGCCGAGGTCGGTCGGCCGTCACCGCGTCCCGGTAGCTGCTCGGCTGGGCACCGCCCGGTGAGCAGGGCCGGAACCGGATCACGCGGGAGCGTTGCCCGGCTTCCACTTGATGCCGCAGCCCAGCGAAGGGTTCTGCTCCCCGGGCACCGGCTCGCCCTCGAGCACGGCGTCGATGGCGGCGCGCAGCGACTCGCCGGTCACCGGCACCGAGTTGCCCGGCCTGGCGCCGTCGAACTCGCCCCGGTAGACGAGCTGCAGGTGCGCGTCGTACAGGAAGAAGTCAGGCGTGCACGCCGCCCGGTAGGCCTTGGCGACCTCCTGGGTGTCGTCCAGCAGGTACGGAAACGAGAACCCGGCCCGCGCCGCCTGCTCAGCCAGGTGTGTCGGATCATCGTCCGGGTAGTTCACGCTGTCATTGCTGCTGATCGCGACGATGGAAAGCCTGGCGCCGTAGTCGGCGGCCAAGGCGCCGAGGCCCTTCTCGATGTGGCGCACATACGGGCAGTGGTTGGACAGGAAGACCACCAGAGTGGCGGGCGAGCCTTTGAGATCCCCGAGTGAGACACTGCCGCCGTCGATGGCGGTCAGGTCGAAGGCGGGTGCTGGAGTGCCGAGCGGCACCATGTACGAGTTGGCAGCCATGGCATCCATTCTTGTCTGCGGACGTGCCCGCAAACGAATATGAGAGGTGAATCGAGTGAGTGGCATCGCTGAGTTCCGCACTGTCGTGCTCGACTGTCCCGACCCCAGGGCGCTGGCCGAGTTCTACTCCCGGCTGCTGGGATGGCCCGTCACCTACGCCGATGACGAGTGGGCGGTGGTGAGCGACGGCGGGGCTCCCAAGCGGGTGGGGTTCCAGCTCGCCCCCGACTTCCGGCCGCCCACCTGGCCGGACCCGGAGCGTCCCCAGCAGCTCCACCTCGACGTGACGGTGGTCGACATGGACGAGGCGGAGAAGCAGGTGATCGAGATCGGCGCGACCAAGCACGGGCACCAGCCGAGCGAGGACGACAGCTTCCGGGTGTTCCTGGATCCGGCCGGACACCCGTTCTGCCTGTGCCGCGACTGATGTGAGGGGCTGTTCCCGCCGGGGCGGGAACAGCCCCTCGTGACCTCAGCGGGCGGCCTGGGCCAGCAGGTCCACCGCCTTCCTCAGGTTGCCCGCCGCCAGCTCGTGGTCGGCCGCCGCCTGCAGGTCGGGCCGCCTGCCCGCGCCCTGCGCGACGTCCCTGGCCACCGACACGACGGCGTCGTCCACGGTGTACGCGTCCGTCTTCGACCGTTCGAGCAGCGTCGCGGCCGTGCCCAGGGCGCCCAGGACGGCCCGCGCGTCACGTACGGACCCGTCGGCGTTCCAGGCGCGCGCGGGCAGCGCGAGGAGCAGCGACGCGGCCTTGGAGAACCCGTCGCCGGAGGCGAGCCGGTCGCGCGCCGCCTTGAGCCGGTCGCGGGCCCGGTCGGTACGCAGCCCCCACCCGTAAGGCCAGAGCGGGTCATAAGCCGCGTCGCCCACGTTGATCGGCAACTGCGCCACCGAACGGAACCAGGTGAACGGCAGCCGCCCCGTGTACGGCACCGCCCCGAACAATGGGTCGGCCACCCCCGCGCCCTCGGTGCCCGGCAGCCAGGAGGCCACCACGGCCTCGACGCCCGACAGGTCGCCGAGCTGCAGCGGACGCCCGGAGACGACCAGGACCGCGCACTTCATCGCCCCGCACACCTTGTCGATCGCGGCCCGGTCGGCGGCCGACAGCTCCAGCGTGCGCCCGGCGCGGCCCACGTCGCCCTGTCCCTCGGCGTACGGGGTCTCGCCCACCACCACGACGCCCACGTCGTGCCCGGCCAGCTCGGCCGAGGCGTCGCGCGAGTACGTCACGGAGGACGCGCGGGAACGGATCGCTGACAGGATCGTGGTGCCGGGAGTGATCGGCCCGGACGAGCCCTGCCAGCTGATCGTCCAGCCGCCGGTCTGGTTGCCGATGTCGTCGGCGTTCGAGCCGGCCACGTAGATCCTGGCGTCGCGGCGCAGGGGGAGCAGGCCGCCGTCGTTCTTCAGCAGCACCTGCGACCTGGCCGCCGCCGTGCGCGCGACCGCCCGGTGCGCCGCCGAGCCGACGTCGTCGATCCCCGACCGGTCGGCGTACGGGTGCTCGAACAGCCCCAGCCGGAACTTCTGGGTCAGGATCCTGGCGACCGCGTCGTCCACCCGGCCGACCGGCACGCGCCCGGCCTCGATCTCGGCCTTCAGCGTGCTCTCGAAGGCCGGGTAGGCGTATGGCACCATGATCATGTCGAGCCCGGCGTTGACGGAGGTGCGCACGTCGCTCGGGTAGTCGCCGGGGATCTGGTCGATGGCCTGCCAGTCGCTGATCACGAATCCCTTGAAGCCCAGTCGGCCCTTGAGCACGTCCGTGATCAGCTCCTTGTGGGCGTGCATCTTGAGCGGGCCGTCACCGAAGTCGACGCTGGAGAACGACGGCATGACGGTGGCCACGCCGCGCTTGACCGCCTCCACGAACGGCGCCAGGTGGACCGCCTCCAGTTCCTGGCGGCCGGCCTTGGTGACGCCCTGGTCGATCGTGTAGTCGCCGCTGGTCGAGGAGCCGTACGCGGTGCCGCCGTCACCGACGTAGTGCTTGGCCGTGGCCAGCACCCCGTTGTCCTGCAGGCCGTCGATGACCGTGGCCATCCGCGACACCAGCGCCGGGTCCTCCCCGAACGACTCGTAGGCCCGCCCCCACCGGTCGTCGCGCGACACGCACAGGCACGGCGCGAAGTCCCAGGGGATGCCGGTGGCCTTGACCTCGCGGGCGGTGATCTCGCCCGCCCGCTCGACGAGGTCCGGGTCGCGGGTGGCGCCCAGGCCCACGTTGTGGGGGAAGATCGTCGCGCCGACCACGTTGTTGTGGCCGTGCACGGCGTCCACGCCGTAGATCAGCGGCACCTGGAGCCGGGTCCGCTGCGCCTGGAGCTGGAACGCGTCGATCATGTCGGCCCAGGCCCGCGGCGTGTTGGACGAGGGGGTGGAGCCGCCGCCCGACAGCAGGGAGCCGAGCACGTACGTGGCGATGTCGCTCTGCTTGCCCAGCGCGCCGCGCTCGGCCTGCGTCATCTGCCCGATCTTCTCGTCCAGCGTCATCCGCCCGATCAGGTCGGCGACGCGTTCCTTGATCGGTTTGCGGGGGTTCAGGTAGGGGAGGCCGTGTGCGTTGATCATGACCACCGGGGCCTCGGCCGGGGGCCTGGTGCCCGTGCCGGACAGCTCGATCGGGATGGTCTCGGCGACCTCGTCCTGGCCGTCCTTCAGCGTCTTGACCGTGAACGCCTTGGCGGCCCCGGACGCCGTGCCCGCGGGGAACGTCAGCGTGCCTTCGACGGGCGTGTAGTCGCCGCCGGGGGTCGCGGTGCCCGTACCGGTCCTGTAGGACACGGCCAGGTCGGCGGGCAGGGGGCGGCCGTCGGCGGTGGCGACGGTGACGTTGACCTTGGCCTCGCCCTTCTCGTTCACCGGGTAGACGGGCCGGTCAGTGGACAGCCTGACCGGGCGCGGGGGAGCGGTGCCGTAGAGCTCGACCTGGTCCCACTCCAGGGTGCCCTGGGAGGAGGCCGGGAGCCGCATCGAGTAGCCCCACATGGCGACCAGGTCCAGCTCACCGTCGGACGGCGCGCCGCCGGGCTGGTAGTCGGCGCGCCTGGTGAAGCTCCCGAACGGCACCTTCACCTGCCGCCAGCCCGCCGTGTCGTCGGTGAACGACGACTCGAACAGCTCGGCGGCGCCTGCCCCGCCGCCACCGTCCTTGACCTCGAAGAAGATCTTCTGGCCCGAGGCGGCGCCGTTCACCCAGAAGGAGAAGCCCTCGTACGGGGACCAGTCCTGGGTGGCGGCCAGATCGTGCGACCAGCCGCCCCACTGGCTCACGGTGTAGACCGACTTGAGCACCCGGTTGGTCGCCGGGGCTCCCGGCCTGCCGGGGCCAGGCTCGATCGTGAGCGTGGGGGTCGAGGCCGCGTCGTTGCCCCAGGCGTACACGCCTGAGGGAACGCTGTCCGACTCGAAATCGGTGATCGTGAGGGGGTCGGCGGCCGCAGCCGCCTGTGGTGCGACGATCAGGGCGGCGACCAGGGAAAGAGCCACCCATAACGGGCGTCTGGATCGGAACACGGTACCTCCAGTAGGAGAGAGAGCGCTCTCCCAGATGAGATCGGTGCCGATCCGTGATTCATAACAGGCGTTGTCGGGCGCCCGCGGCCGCGGGCCTGATGCTGGTGGCACCTACGAGTGGGAGACCAACTACTTCTGCATGCCCGGCTGCGATTATGAGGTCTACCGGGTGCTGCCGTACGACCGGGGCGGTTTCCTGAAGCAGATCAGTTAC
>NZ_JBSGFQ010000048.1:0-44411 GCF_053603495.1 Nonomuraea sp. NPDC004186
GCTGGAGAAGCGCGTCGAACCGCCCCGGATGGGGGGCGGGGCTCGCGGCGCCGCTGGTCGGCTCAGCGGCTGGCCGACCGGCTCGCCGACGAGCAGCACCGGCTCGACGAGCTGGCCGCCGGTGACCTGGAGGTACGCGCCAGCATCGCCCTCAGCTACGACATGCTCTCCGCCCAGGAGAAGCGGGCGCTGCGCCGGCTGGGCCTGCTCGGGCTGCCGAGCTTCCCCCTCTGGGTGGCCGCGACCGCCGTGGACATCGGCCCGCGCGAGGCCGACCAGCTGCTGGAGCAGCTCGTGGACACCTCGCTGGTCGACGAGGTGGACCCCGACGAGACCGGGCAGGCCCGTTACCGGCTCCACGACCTGGTCAGGCTGTTCGCCGGCGAGCGCGCCCGGGCCGAGGAAGGGGCCGAGGAGCTGACGGCGATGACCAGAAGGGTGCTGGGCGGCTGGCTGTGGCTGGTCGAGCAGGTCAGCAAGGTCGTCCCGACCGGAGCCGTACCCATGCGCGTCACCCCCGGGCTGCCGCACCCGGTCGGGGATGAGGCGGCCCACCCGGCGCTGGCCGACCCGCGGGGCTGGTTCAGGAGCGAGGAGGAGTCGCTGATCGCCGCCGTCGAGCTGGCCGCCTCGATGGACCTCGACCAACTGGCCGTCGACCTCGCCTCCGCGCTGTCCCTGGTGGCCCTCGGGAGCAGCCAGTACGTCGTCGACGACCCGTTCACCTCCTGGCACCGCACCCACGAGGCGGCGCTGGCCGCGGCGCGCCGCACCGGCAACGTGCTCGGCGAGGCGAGCCTGCTGGCGGGCCTGGGGCAGCTCTACTACGAGCGGGACTTCTACGCCGAGTCCCGCCAGTACCTCAGCCAGGCGCTTTCACTGTTCCGCGAGGCCGCGGACGTACGGGGGGAGGCCTCCACCCTGGCCGCCCTCGGCGCGGCGTGCCGCGAACAGGGCTACCTGGCCGAGGCGCTGCACTTCCTCGGCGAGGCCGAACCGCTCTGGGAGCGCCTGGCCGACACCGCCGCCATCGCCCACGTCAAACGGCTGACCGGCACGGTACGCCTCGAACGCGGCGACTACGCCGCCGCCTGGACCGACTTCACCACGGCGCTGACCCTCTACCAGGAGGCCGGCAGCCAGCGCGGCGCCGGGCTGACCCTGCGCAACATGTCGCTGCACCACCGCGCCAGAGGCGAGTACGACCTGGCCGAGAAGGTGTGCGAGCAGGCGCTGGAGATCTTCCGGCAGCTCGGCGACCGGCTCATGGTGGCCTACTGCTCCCGTTCGCTGGCCAAGGTCAGGCTCCGGCTCGGCGGGCACGAGCAGGCCCGGCGGCTGCTGGAGGAGGCGCTCGGCGTCACCCGGACCCTGCACGACCGCTGGGGCGAGGCCTGCACCCTGCGTACACTCGGCGAGCTCAACCTGGCCGAGGGTCGCCTCTACCAGGCCAAGGCTGATCTGGAGGAGTCCGTGCGGCTGTGGGAGGCGCTGCGCCTGGGCCTGTTCCGGGCCCGTACCCTGCGGGACCTGGCGCTGGTCCACGAGGCCCTCGGCGATGACGCCACCGCCCGTACGACCCGGGCCGAGGCGCTGGAGGTGTTCCGGCTGCACGGCGCCCGCGAGTACGAGGAGATGTCGCAGTAAAAACTGTTCCAGGGGGATTACAGCGGTCTTGGATCCCGCTCGTGAACCATGGCGACGGCACGCCTCATGTGGCGTGTCCATGGTTCACAACGGAGGGCTTCCATGCCGAAGATCGTGCTCCTGTCCGACCCGCGGATCGCCGCGGTTTCCGTCAAGGAGTGCGGGGAACCGCTCGTGGACCTGCGCACCGTGGAGGCCATCCGCGTCGATCCGAGGCTGGCCGACCGCGAGGGGGCCTACGCGCACGTACGGCTGAGCGTGGCCGACCGGCTGGTGGCCGCGCAGACCCGGCTGCCCCGCGAGCTGCGCCTGCTGATCACCGAGGGGTACCGCCGGGTGGGACTGCAGCAGCAGTACTTCGACTCATCGGTCACCCGTCACCGCGCCGCGCACCCCGACTGGGACGAGAACCGCGTTCGCGTCGAGGCCAGCAGATACGTCTCCCCGCCCGACGTGGCCCCCCACGTCACCGGCGGCGCGGTCGACCTGACCCTGTGCACCTCCAACGGCGACGAGCTGCCGATGGGCACGCCGGTCAACGCCACCCCGCCGGAGGACGGCGAGGCCTGCTACACCGCCTCGACCGCCATCTCCGCGGAGGCCACGGCGAACCGGCACATCCTGGGCACCGCCATGACCTCCATCGGCTTCGTCAACTACCCGACCGAATGGTGGCATTGGTCCTACGGCGAGCGCTATTGGGCCTTCACCACGAGCGCTCACCACGCGCTGTACGGCCCCTGGGAGTTGCCGTCCTGAAGTGGGCGGCGCGGCCGGCGGCAGCACATGACGACGACGTCGTACGTGTTGCCGTCCAGGTCAGTTTCCCTTCGCGGCGCGGCCGAGACGGAAGGCCGAGATGAGGAAGAAGATGCCGCCGGGGATGGCGTAGCCGGCCGCGTTGGTCAGCGTCGGGCTGGCCGCGGAGGCGCCGAGGATGAAGGACGCACCGGCGAGTACGGAGATGCCGCCGCTGATGATCATCGGCCACTGGCCGCCCATCTTGCGGCGGGTGACGCCCACGATCAGCTGGACCAGCCCTGCCACGACCGCCCAGGCGCCCCACACGCGCAGCACGGCCGGGATACCGGACGCGCAGGCGACGGCCACGCCGACGGCGGTGATCAGGCTGACCGCGATGTTCACGTACAGCAGGGCAGGTGAGCCGGTGGCGCGCGACGCGCGGGCGTCGATGACGGCGGCGGCCACGTCGAACAGCGGGTAGAGCACGAGCAGGGTGACCGCGAGCGGACCCAGGTTCGAGGCGGTCGTGAACATCGCGAGGGCCCAGACGATGGCGAACGCGAACCGGACGAAGTACAGCCGCCGCAAAGCGGACGCGGTCCCGGAAAAACCGGGCGAAGCAGCGATCGTGCTCATGATGATCCTTTCGGTGGATGAGCGATGTGGGGAGCGGCCCGTGGCCGGCCTTCTCGTCCGGTGGGGGGTCCTGCCAGGCCGCCGCCTCGCTCGTGCCTAGCTAGACCGAACGTTCTGTCTCGGCACAGCATGGCAACCTGCGGCGCAGAAAGTCAAGACCGAACGTTCTACCCACTAACATGGCCGTATGCCCAGCCAATCCGAAGGCCGACCGTCCGAAGCGCGGTCCCGGCTGCTCAACACGGCCACCCGGCTCTTCTACGCGGAGGGCATCCACGCCGTCGGCATCGATCGCATCGTCGCCGAGGCGCAGGTGACGCGGGCCACCCTCTACCGGCACTTCCCCGGCAAGGAAGACCTCGTCCTCGCCTACCTGAACGAGGTCGACCGGGCCATGCGAGGTCAGGCCGACGAGGCCGTCGCCGCCGGACTACCGGCCGACGGCACCATCCAGGCCCTCAGCGAGTCCATCGCCCAAGGCATCCGGTCCCCCGGCTTCCGGGGATGCGCCTTCCTCAACGCCGCCGCCGAGTATCCCGACCCCGAGTCCCCGGTGCACAAGGCCGTGCTCGCCCACCGCCAATGGTTCCTGGAAACCGTCACGGAGCTGCTGTCCAGGATCCAGGAGACCGGCGCCGAGCCCGCCGCCCGCCACTTCGTGATGATGCGCGACGGCGCCATGGCCGCCGGCTGCCTGTTCGACCCGGTGCTGATCTGCGAGACCTTCCTGCGCGGAGTCGAGAGGCTCCTGCAGGTTTATGCCGTCACCGACTACAGCGGACCGGCGGGCGCCTGAAGCCGCAGGCCTCCGCCGGCGAACGCTCTCAGCGGGGGGAGGCGGAGGGAGTCGAGGAGCAGGTGCTCGTGCGCCGCGAGCAGCTCGTCGCAGAGCGCGGCGATCTCGGGCATCGGCGGCGTCGCCGAGGTGTTCGGGTCGAGCATGGCCCCGTGCCGGACGTGGTCCCGGCTGCCCGGCAGCACGGCACGTACGGTCAGCTCGGTCACGTTGAGGAAGGTCCGGCAGAGCGCCGCGAGTTGCGGCGGCATCGGTCCGATGGCCGTCGGCGTCGCGCCATCCGCGCCGACCGTGCAGGGCACCTCGACGCGTGGTCGGCCCGGTCCCGTAACTTCTTCACCCGAGCCGATCCTTCGGACCGTACGGACGCGACGCTGGTGCGGTGCTTCTACGGGCCGGAGAACTTCGAGCGGAAGCAGCGAGCCGAAAAGCTGGCCCGCGACCATGGCGTCTCACCCTCGGCGATCGCCATGGGCTACGTCCCGCACCAGCCTTTCCCGATGTTCGCCCCGTACGGGCCGAAGACGCTGGAGGGGTCGAGAGCCGGCTTCAGGGCCGGCGAGATTCACCTGTCCGCCGAGCAGGTCGCCCGGCTACGTGGCGGGTGAGTAAGATCGCAACCAGGATGATGCTCTCGTGACGATTCCGGCGAACGGCAGCCGGCGGATGCCCGCCGGGCTCATCGCGCTGACCCTCGGCAGCTTCGGGATCGGCCTGACCGAGTTCGTGATCGCGGGCCTGCTCCCCCAGGTGAGCCTGAGCCTGGCCGTGTCCGAGGCCGCGGCGGGGTGGCTGATCTCCGGATACGCGCTGAGCGTCGCCGTCGGCGCCATCGTGGTGACCGCCGCCACCAGCGGGCTGTCCCGCAAGTCGGTCCTCATCGGGCTGGTGGCGCTCTTCGTCGCCGGCAACCTCCTTTCCGCCGTCGCGTCCGACTATCCGGTGATGCTGCTCGGCCGCGTCGTCGCCGCCCTGTGTCACGGTTCGTTCTTCGGCATCGGCTCGCTCGTCGCCCGGCGCATGGTGCCGCCGGAGCGGGCGTCGAGGGCGGTGGCGGTGATGTTCGCCGGGCTGACCCTCGCCAACGTCCTGGGCGTGCCGTTCGGCGCGCTGGTCGGCGAACGCTGGGGCTGGCGCGCCACGTTCTGGGCGATCACCGTGATCGGCGTGATCGCCCTGCTCGCCATCGCGGCGCTGGTGCCGGGCTGGGCCGGCGCGGTGGACCGTACGCATCCCTCGGCGGCTTCCGGCCTGAACGGGCTGCGCGTCCAGCTCCGCGCGTTCCGCTCCGCGCAGGTCTGGCTGACGCTGGCGGCCACCGCGCTCGGTTACGGCGGCATGTTCGGCGCGTTCAGCTACATCGCCTACACCTTCACCCAGGTCACCGGCTTCTCCAGCGCCGACGTGGCCTGGCTGCTCGTCGTGTACGGCACCGGCCTGGTGATCGGGAACCTGGCCGGCGGGCGGGCCGCGGACCGCAACCGGGACCGCACGCTGATCGCCTCCCTGGCCGGCCTCGCCGCCACGCTCATCGCGTTCGGCCTGCTGGCCGGCAGCCCCGCCGCGTCGGTGGTCCTGGTCTTCCTGCTGGGCCTGTTCGGGTTCGCCGCCGTCCCCGGCATGATCACCCGCGTCACCGACTACGCGGACGGCGTCCCGCTCGCCGCCAGCGCCAACGTCTCGGCCTCCAACGTCGGCAACGCGCTGGGCGCCTGGCTCGGCGGCCTGGCCATCAGCGCCGGCCTCGGCTACACCGCTCCCCTGTACGCCGGCGCCGCCATCGTCCTGGCCGGCCTCGCGGTGATGACGATCAGCGCACGACGGGCATCGGGCGAGCGCGAACAGACCGCCGTGCCTGGGTGAGCACCCACCGGTCGGCGTGGCGCCGATGAGTGGTGGCATTTCGACTACGGCAACCAGATCTGGGCCGTTCACTACAAGAGACCGGTTGCCCTCTACGGCGAGATCGACCATTACGGCTGATATTCGCCGGTTGGGTTGTGGTGTGTCCGCAGGATGGCCGTCATGGCGCGAAGACGGCCCTGGTCTGCCTGCCGCCGGTTCGGTGGGCCGGGCTTCCAGATCGGCGATCATCTGGGCCGGCAGGCTGTCGTTCTCGTGCCGGACCGCCTGCGGGCCGAGTGTGCCGACATGCCTTCCGCCATCCGGACCGGGTCGGAGCCGACTCCCGCAGTGCGACCGAGCAGGCTGAGCGGCGCGTCGTAGCCGACGGTCGCGAACACTTTGCGGGCCGCCGCGATCAGTGCCGCGCGATTGCGAGCGGCGACGCGGCGCCCCTTGCCCGCCGGACGTGCCACGGACATGGCTCTCACACCACCAACCGGACAACAGCGTCCGCATGCTCAACATCAGCATGCCCCGCATTCGACAATGATCAGTCAGACGGGCTACATTGTTACCGGACAGCATTGTCCGGTTGTGATACTCGCTCCTGACAGGAGAGGACGTTGAGCGCTTTCGACAGCAAGAGCTGCCTGGTCACCGGCGCGGGCTCCGGCATCGTCCCGGCGATGGCGGTCGCCTTTGCCAAGGCCGGCGCTCGCGTCGTGGTCTGTGATGTCAACGAAGAGAGCGCTCATCGCACCGCTGCTGCTGCCGCACTTGCTGAGGCAGGGCGGCGGCGCGATCGTGCCGGTGGGCGGCGGCTGGTCGGCGGCCTGACTCGATGCCGAGAAAGAAGCACGAGCTGACTGAGACCTTCCAGCAGGCACCGGAACTGGAGCCGCGGGCGGAATGGGCCGAACCGCGCGAGGGCTGCCCGGTGGCGCCGATCCGGCCGACCAGTGCTGACCCGCTGGCAAGTTCGCGTACTGGTCCGACATGCTGGTCAGCCTGGCCGAGTTCACCTCTGAGGAGAAGGACGCCGCTCAGGCCGAGTTCGCCACGTACATGAGCGCCCACGCCAAAATGATCGGCATGCTGCTGGTCAACCGCGCCAAGCGGGACCGACTAGCCACCGGCCGCTCGCTCATTCGTACGGCCAGGAGCGCAGCCTGCCTGCCGCCGATCGCAACGAGAACGCCTTTGAGCACGCCGCCGAACTGAGCTTCACCCGCTCCCCACCTGATCACCCGAATCGGAAGGGCATCCATGGAACACTCTCCGACGCCGCCTGCCCGCCTCACAGTCGCGGACCTGGGCTTCGACCCGGACGTGCTACGCGCCAGGTACCGCCACGAACGCGACCGCCGGTTGCGGCCCGACGGCAACGCCCAGTACCAGGGCGCCCGTGGCGAGTTCGGCTACTATGCCGCCGACCCGTACACCGAACGCGCCGAGCGGGAACCGGTCCGTGACAAAGTCGAGGCGCTGGTGGTGGGTGGCGGCTTCGGCGGGCTGCTCACCGGCGCCAGGCTCCGCGAGGCCGGCGTGGACGGCATCCGGATGCTCGACGAGGCCGGCGACTTCGGCGGCACCTGGTACTGGAACCGCTACCCGGGCATCCACTGCGACATCGAATCATCGGTCTACCTGCCGCTGCTCGAAGAGGTCGGCTACCTGCCCACCATGCGGTACGCGCCCGGCGAGGAGATCCGCCGGCACGCCGTCGCGATCGCCGAACTCTACGACCTGTACCGCGACACGCTGTTCCACACCCGCGTCACGGAGCTGCGCTGGGACGACGCCGCGGCCGAGTGGCAGGTGCGCACCGACCGCGGCGACGACTTCCGTGCCCGCTACGTCGTCATGTCCTCCGGCACCCTGACCCAGCCGAAGTTGCCCGGCATCCCCGGCATCGAGACGTTCCGCGGGCACACCTTCCACACCAGCCGCTGGGACTACGGCTACACCGGCGGCGACCAGAGCGGCGGCCTGCACCAGCTCGCCGACAAGCGGGTCGCGGTCGTGGGCACCGGCGCCACCGGGATCCAGGTCATCCCGCACCTGGGGCGGGACTCGCAGCACCTGTACGTCTTCCAGCGCACCCCCTCGTCGGTCGACGTGCGCGACAACCGCCCCACCGACCCGGCCTGGGCCGCCTCGCTCAAGCCCGGCTGGCAGCGGGAACGGATGGCGAACTTCCTCACCGTCGTCACCGGCGGGCCCGCCGGACGGGACCTGATCAACGACGGCTGGACCAGCACCGCACGGCTGCAACGCCACCTGATGGCCGGCACCGTCGACACCGACCTGTCACCCGAGCAGCGCGAGTACCTCGACGAGATCGCCGACTTCCAGAAGATGAACCAGATCCGCGCCCGCGTCGACGAGATCGTCGACGACCCGGCCACCGCGGAGCTGCTCAAGCCCTGGTACCGCTACATGTGCAAGCGGCCCACCTTCAGTGACCACTACCTGCAGACGTTCAACCGGCCCAACGTCACCCTGGTCGACACCGCCGACCACGGCGGCGTCACCGCGATGACCGAGTCGGCGGTCGTGGTCGGCGAGCACGAGTACGAGGTCGACTGCGTCATCTTCGCCACCGGCTTCGAGGTCGGCGTCTCCGGCATCCTCTCCGGCGCTCTGCCGGTGTACGGCCGGGACGGCGCGCCCCTGCTCGGCACCTGGCGGCAGGGCCCCCGCACGCTGCACGGCTTCTACGGCCACGGCTTCCCGAACCTGTTCCACCTGGGCCCGCTGCAGAACGCCTCCGCGGTCAACTTCGTGCACATCCTGCAGGAGCAGGCCACCCACATCGGCGCCGTGGTCGCCGAGGCCCGCCGGCGTGGCCTCGGTGTGGTCGAGCCGACCAAGGACGCCGAGGACGCGTGGGTCGCCACCATCCGGGAGCTGGCGCCGGACAACAGCCGGTTCCAGGCCGAGTGCACGCCCGGCTACTACAACAACGAGGGCAAGCCCCGCCGGGTCAGCCAGACGTACGGGCCCGGTCCGGTCGCCTTCCACGACCTGCTGCGCCGGTGGCGTACCGAGGGCGGCATGGACGAGATCCTGGCGGGCAACCGATGAACCGCCGCAAGGCCGAGCTGCTGGTCCGGGCGAGTCCGCTGTGGGGGTCGAACGGCATGGCCTTCGGACCCGACGGGCGCCTGTACGTGGCCCAGTTCCTCGCCGGTCAGATCAGCGCCGTCGACCTGGCCACCGGCGACGTCGAGGTGGTCGTGCCACCGGACGGGCCGCTGCACTCCCCCGACGACCTCGCCTTCGACAGCGACGGCGCGATGTACGTGACCGACCTGGTCCCGGGCCGGGTGTGGCGGCGGGGCCCAACCGGGGACTTCACGCTCGTCACCGGCGAGATCACCGCGCCCAACGGCATCGCCTGCGTCGGAACCAGGGTGTTCGCCAACGAGATGATCCCGGGTGGACGTCTGCTGGAGCTGTCCCCGGCCGGCGGCGAACCCACGGTGCTCACGGCGGGCCTCGCCATGGGCAACGCGATGCAGCTCGGCCCGGACGGGCAGCTCTACTACCCGCACATGCTCACCGGCGAGGTGTTCCGCATCCCGCTCGACGGCGGCGAGCCCGAGCTGGTGGCCGCGGACGTCCCGGATCCGGTTGCCGTGCGCTTCGACCGCGCCGGCGCCCTGCTGGTGCTCGCCCGCGGGGCGAGCGGGATCGTCACGCGCGTCGACCTGGCCGGCACCGGCGACCGGTCGGAAATCGTCAGCGAGCTCAACGCCCTGGACAACGCCGCCTTCGACGCCGACAACCGGATGTTCGTCTCCAGCTACGCGCATGGCGGCGTCGCCGAGCTCGCGGCCGACGGACGTACCCGCCAGATCGTGCCCCGCGGCCTTGGCGGCCCCTTCGGGGTGACCATCGATCTCGGCGGCGGCGTCCACGTGGCCGACCACTACCGCCTCACCCAGCCCGCCGACCGGCCGGACGAAGACGTCACCACCACCGAGCAGCTGACCTTCGTGCACGGCATCGCCGCCGACGGCGACCTGCTCCACACCACCTCCCAGTACGGGCACGTACGCACCTACGACCGCCGCTCCGGCACGGTGCGCACCCGGGCCGACGGCCTGAACCGGCCGCTGGGCATCGCCGTGCGCGCCGACGGCACCCTGCTGGTCGCCGAATCCGGCGCCGGCCGCATCGTCGCCATCGACCACGACGACCAGGTCAGCGTGCTGGCCGAGGGCCTCGGCCGCCCGGTCGACGTGGCCGTCGACGCCGGCCGGCGCTGCTACGTCAGCGATGAGCAGCTCGCCGCGGTGTACCGCGTCGAGCACGGCGTACCCGTGCTGCTCGCCGACGGGCTCGGCACCCCGCAGGGCATCACCGTCCACGACGGCACCATGTACGTCGTCGAGACCGCCCACCGCCGCCTGCTCGCCATCGACCTCGCCACCGGCGACGTGGAGGTCGAAGCCGGCTCGCTTCCGGTCGCGTCCGCGGCCGGCCTGACCGGCCCGGAACCCGGCCTGTTCATCCCGCCCGGCCTGCCCGGAATGCCGCGGCCGTTCGCCGGGATCGCGGCCACGGCGGACGGCTCCCTGATCATCGCCGCGAACGGCGACGGCAGCGTCCTGCTCCTGCACCCCGAAGAAGCCGCACCTGGCCGGAGTGACCGCTGCGCCCGGGATGCCTGAACGCGGCTCAGATCCTGCGCAGGAGATCGCGGCCCCTGGCCGTGGAGCGATGGCGGGGCATGACGGCGGGCGGCCGACGCGCGTGAGCGCGGCCGCCCGCCGATATCCGCTGCCCCGGGCGGTGACTACGTCCTGTAGCGGTACAGGATCCGGCCGCGGGTCAGGTCGTACGGGCTGAGCTCCACGAGCACCCGGTCGTACGGCAAGATCTTGATGTAGTTCTTCCGTATCTTCCCGCTGATGTGTGCCAGTACCTTGTGCCCGTTCTCGAGCTCCACCCTGAAGGTGGCGTTACGCATGCACTCGATGACCGTGCCCTCTATTTCGATACCGTCTGGTGATCTTGCCATCGTTCTCTCACCTCTTCATTACGAATGCCGTTGACGCGAGCCGCAGTGCGGTCTCAGCGGAGCACCAATTCCAGGTTGCTGCTCGTACGCCGGGCCCCGACGCCCTCGAACAGCGCCATGGCCGCCCGGTTGGACTCGTTCACTTCGGCCGAGGCCGCTTCGGTGCCGCTGTGGTGCAGGGCACCCAGGACGTGGGCGAGCAGCGCCCGGGCGATGCCGCGGCGCCGCCGGTCGGACCGGACCGCGACCAGCCCGATCCGGGGCCGCCTGGTCACCGCTGCCAGCCGGACCAGGCCCACGTACTGATCGGGCCGGGCGGCCACCGCGTACTTCGACGGATCCAGCACGATCGGGCCGGGCACCACCTCGGCGGGCATCTCCTGCCAGCCGACGGTGGCCTCGACCTCGTCGCGAATCGCGCGGTCCAACGTACGCAGAGGGGCCTCTTCCACCCTGCCCGCGGCCACGATCGTCACGCCCTCCGGTGGTGGCGCCGAACCGAGACCCGTGATCCGCGGGTCGGTGGGCACGAGGTACTCCCACTCGCGGCGTCGGATCGCGAACCCGGCACGCTCCCACTGCGACGTCAGGTCAAGGTCGGCCTCGTCGACCACCGTGTGCAGCGGCCTCGGCAGGTCCGCCAGCATGGCGTCGGCGAGCCGGTCGAAGACCTCGCCGTCCCACGCGTCGATGCTGAGGAACATCCGTCCGTCGGGCCTGCGTGACACGTCGCCGCGGCCGACCACCCGGTCGCCCTCGACGGCGTGCCATTGCCGCTCCGCCACCCGGCTGATCGCTACGGCATGCTCGCCGGTGCCTGACGGGAAACCATCAGAATTCATAGGTTGTCGCCTTTCGGGATCGCCTTGTCGAGGCGCTCCCGGCGACATCTATGTCAGTCGCCCGACCGTGACGACGAGGGGAGCACCCACATCGATACAGCGTTCATGGGTCTCACCTCCTCGTGCGGTGTCACGGTTCGCAGGACCCTATCAGCGCGCGGATCCTCCCGTCCAACCATTTTCCCGGGCCGCCCGGGCCATGGCCGAGCGGATCCACGGGACGGTGCGGAACCTACCCGCGGTGGAGGACGTCACCCACCGCGGCCAGCGACAGCGTCTTGTAGCCGACCGAGTCGAACAGCACGGTGATCCGGTCATGTTCGCGGCTCATGACCGTCCCCGCTCCCCACATCTTGTGCGTCACCCTGGCCTGCACAGGTAGCTCCCCGCCGTCCGAGGCGGGCGCCGGTCCGGGTGCCGGGCCGTTCTCGCAGGTGTCGCAGGTGCCGCAGGTTCCGGCGTACGGTTCGCCGAAGTAGTGGAGCAGGAACCGGCGGCGGCAGCCCCTGGTCTCCGCGTAGCCGCGCATCATGTCGATCCGCGAGTCGTCCACGCGTCGTCGCGCCTCGTCCAGCTCGGACGCCTGCGCGGCGGCCTGCTCCGGCGTCAGCGTGCGGGAGGCGTACCGCAGGTCGCCGGTGTGGGTCACGGTCAGCGCGCCCGCGCGTTCCAGCAGGTTGACGAGCCTGGCGAGGTTGGACGTGCTCACCTTGAGCAGCGCGGCCAGTTCGCCCGCGGGCACCATGCCGGCGTGCTCGCGGACCAGGGTCGCCACGCGCAGCAGCGCCTCGGCGTCGGCTCGCCCGCCGGTGAAGAAGCGGCGCAGGCCCAGATCCTCCTGCCGGTAGAACAGCACCGCCGAGGCCGGGGCGCCGTCCCGTCCCGCCCTGCCGATCTCCTGGCAGTACGCGTCGGGCGACTCCGGCGGCTCGGCGTGCAGCACGTAGCGCACGTCGGGCCGGTCGATGCCCATGCCGAACGCCGACGTCGCCACGACGGTGTCCACCTCGCCCCTGGTGAACAGCTCGTGCACGCGGGTGCGTTCGGTGGCCCGCATGCCGCCGTGGTACGGCTCGGCCCGGCGTCCCTTCCGGGTCAGCGCATCCGCGTACTCCGCCGTCTCCTTGCGGGTGGCGACGTACACCAGGCCGAGACCGCTCAGGGAAGCGGCGTGCTCGACCAGCGCCCGCTGCTTGTCCTGGGCGGAGACGAAGCGGCGGACCTCCAGCGAGATGTTCGGGCGGTCGAACCCCCTGATGATCTCCACCGGGTCGGTCAGCCCCAGCGAGCGGATGATCTCCTCGCGGACGTTCGGGGCGGCGGTGGCGGTCATCGCCACCACCGGCGGATGCCCCAGGCGCTCGATGACCTTCCCGAGCCGCAGGTAGTCGGGCCGGAAGTCGTGGCCCCAGGACGAGACGCAATGGGCCTCGTCGATGACGATCAGCGAGGGCCCGGCCTGCGCGAGGCGTTCGACGACGTCGGCCTTGGCGAGCTGTTCCGGGGACAGGAACACGAACGCCGCGTCCCCGGCCGTCACCTTCTCCAGCCCGGCCGCTACGGAGGAGGTCGAGTTCACCGCCACGGCGCCGCCCGCGTCGGCCTTGAGCAGGCTGGTCACCTGGTCGCGCTGGAGCGCGATCAGCGGCGAGACGACGATCGCGGGGCCGTCGAGCAGCAGCGTGGGCACCTGGTAGACCGCTGACTTGCCGCCGCCGGTCGGCATGACGAGCAGCACGTCGCGGCCCTTGAGTAAGTGCTCCATCGCCTCCTGCTGGCCCGGGCGCAGCTCTGTCCAGCCGAAGCGCCGCAAGGCCGTGGCCCGCAGCTTCCGCCCCTGCCGCCCGAACCGGCCCTTCAACCTCATCCACAAGCCCATGCCGCCCAACCCTCCGCTCGGTGGCGGTCATTACCCGCACTGGCGGGCCGCATGCCTGCGACCGATCGGGCCGCAGCTTACGGCAACTCGCCCGCCGGGCCGGGCGCTCCCCACATCGAACCGCACACCGACGTCAGCCCTTGACCGCGCCGGCGCTCAACCCCTGGATGAGGAAGCGCTGGACGTACGCGAAGAGCACGACGACGGGCGCCACGGCGATCAGGCCCCCGGCGGCGAGAGCGCCGAAGTCGGTGCCGAACTCCCCCAGCAGGTAGCTCAGCCCGACGGGCACGGTGAACCGGTCCTGCGAGCTGATGAACATGATGGCGAACAGGAAGTTGTTCCACGCGCTGATGAACGCGAAGGACCCGACGGCGACGATCCCGGGCTTCAGCAGCGGCAGGACGACCGCGCAGAACGCCTGGATCCGGCCGCACCCGTCCACCTGAGCCGCCTCCTCCAGGGAGACCGGCACATTTCTGATGAAGCCCGCCATGAGGACGAGGGAGAGCGGCAGGTGGAAGACGGTGTCGGCGATGATCAGGCTCCACAGGCTGTTCGTCAGATAGAGCCCGTTGAAGATCTGGAAGAGCGGGATGAGCATCATGGCGCCCGGGATGAACTGCGTGCACAGCATGATGACCAGGAAGACGTTCTTGCCGCGGAAGGTGAGGCGGGCGAGCGCGTACCCGCCGAGCATGCCGATCACCGTCGACACGAGGAGGCTGGCGACCGCGACGACGATGCTGTTGCGGAAGTAGACGCCGAAGCCCGAGCCCTCCCAGACCCTGCGGAAGTTCTCCAGGGTGATGGGCCACGGCACGAGGGCCGTGGAACCCGGCGGCCGGAAGGCGAACAGCACCATCCAGTACAACGGGACGAGCGTGAAGAGCAGGAACAACGTCAGCGGCAACCACAGCATCAGGCGGCCGCCGGCCGAGCGCCGCCGCTTGCGGGCCGCGTGCGCGCCGGTCGCGTGCCCCCGGGTCGGTGGTGTCGCCGGGACCCGCCCGACGTCGTCGCGGGTGGCGAGGCTCACTTGCCCTCCTTGGAATCGCCGGAGCTGATGCGTAGGTAGACCAGGGACGCGAAGGTCAGCAGCAGGAACGCCGTGACGGTGAGCGCGGAGCCGTAGCCGAAGTCCTGGTCGTGGATGGCGGTCTGGGCCACGTAGAGCGGCAGCGTGGTCGTCGAACCCGCCGGGCCGCCGGCGGTCATCGTGTACAGCAGGTCGACGTTGTTGAACTCCCACACCGCCCGCAGCAGCGTGGCGATGACCACGGCCCTGCGGATGTGCGGCCAGGTCACCGACGAGAACCGGCGCAGCGGCCCGGCGCCGTCGACGTTCGCGGCCTCGTACAGCTCCAGCGGGACCGACTGCAGGTCGGCGAGGATGAGGATGGCGAAGAACGGGATGCCCTTCCACAGCTCGGCGATGACCAGGGCCCAGAAGGTCGTGCCGGGATCCGACAGCAGGGAGGTCCCGTACTCGCCGATGCCCATGGACGCCAGGTAGTGCCCGATCCCGGTGGTGGGGTTGTAGAGCAGGATCCAGATCGTCGTCGTGAGGATGCCCGACACCGCCCATGGGCTGAAGGCCAGGGCGCGGGCCAGCCCGCGGCCCACGAAGGTGCGGTTCAGCACCAGCGCCAGCGCCAGGCCGAGCACGAACTGCAGCCCCACCTCCACGAACACCCACTGGGCGGTGAAGCGCAGGCTCCGCCAGAACCGCTCGTCGGCCAGCAGTGCCCGGTAGTTGTCCAGGCCGGCGAACCCGTCGTCGAGGGGCCGGGTGAGGTTGTGGTGGCGCAGGCTCTCCCAGAAGACGCTGAGCACGGGATAGAGCAGGAAGACCAGCACCAGCACGACGGCCGGCGCGATCAGCAGGTACGCGTGCCCGGCCCGGGACCCGGCCGGGCGGTGCACCGGTTCGGCGGTCGTGGAGCTCATCCGTGCTCCTTGTCGTACTTGCGCTTGGCCGTGGTCAGGGCCGTGGCCGCGGCGGCGAGGAAGTCACGGGGCGTCAGGCTGCCCTGCAGCACCTTCTGCCACTCCGGAAGCAGGTCGGTGACGGTGATGGAGGTGAATTCCGGCAGGTAGTAGGGCTGTTCCAGGGTCACGACGCCGGGCTTCGCGGCGGCGTCCAGCGCGGCCTTCATGGCGGCGTTCTCGGTCACCCACTTCTCTTTCGCGACCGTCTTGTTGCCCGGGAGGTATCCGGACTTCTGGGCCCAGAAGCTGTTGCCCTCGGGCTCCATCGTGTAGGCGAGGAACTTCCAGGCCTCCTCCTGGTGCTCGCTCTCCTGGAACATCGCGAACCCGGTCGTCATCCAGCCGGTCAGCACCTGGCCGTCCGGCCCGGGGAAGGGCGCGACGGCGCCGACCTTCTCGGCTCCCAGGGCGGCGACGTGGTTGGGGTAGGAGCCGATGCTGTGGCTCAACATGGCCGCGCCGCCGTTGCCGAACTGGGCCACCATGGTCTTGAAGTCTGCGGTCAGATCGCTGCGCGCGGTCTGCTTGCCGAACAGGGCCACGTACTTCTCGCAGGCGGCGATGACCGCGGGGTCGTCCAGCGTGGAGGACCCGTCCTCGCGGAAGAACGTGCTCACGCCCGCGCGTGGATAGACCATCTGCACGAACTGGCTGAAGAAGCCGTTGCCGCCGCGCAGCGTGTAGCCGAAGCGGCCGGAGGAGGCGTCGGTGAGGCGGCTCGCGGCCGCGTCGAAGTCCGCCCAGGTGGCCGGCGGCTTCAGCCCGGCCTCCTGGAACCAGTCGGCGCGATAGTAGATCACGTCGGCGAGGCTGGTGGTGGGCGTCAGGTAGAGCTTGCCGTCGGGGGCGGCGGCCCGGGTGGACTTGAGCATCTGCTCGGAGATGTGCTGTTCGAGGCCGGCCTTCTTCAGGCGTTCGTCCAGGGGGGCGAGCGCGTTCTGGGCCACCAGGGCCGCGAGGTCGGACGCCTTCGGGGTGAGCAGGTCGGGTGTGGAGCGCGTGGCGATCGCGGTGTTGATCTTCTGCATGTACTGGTCGGTGGGCAGGCCCAGGTAGTTGATGCGGATGCCGGGGTTCTTGGCCTCGAACATCGAGATCAGCTTCTTGAGGTTGGCCGTGCGCTCCGGGCGGGTGTCGGTGTCCCACAACTGCAGCGTGACACTGCCGCCGCTGCCGCCGCCTGAGCCGCCGCAGGCGCTCACCGCGGACGCCAGACCCATGGCGACGCCGGCCTGTGCCGCCGTCCGGATGAAGCTGCGCCGGGACAGGGCGTACCGGCCGAGGACCTCGGCCGGGTGGTGCTGACGGGTCATGGGTCTTTCCTCTCGTTCACCAAGAACTGCGCTCCGCTGTGCGGTTGCCATACGGTACATGAGATATGAGATTTAGGGTATGGTCGGTTCTATACAATGGGCCATATGCCCTCCGATCCCCCCGGCGGCCAGACGGAGCGCCGGTTGCGGTGGTCGATGACAAGTGAAGGAGCGCGGGTGAGTGAGACAGCGTTGGGCGCGATCAAAGCGTCTTCGAGGACGGCCCTCGTCCTCGAAGCGCTGCGTCGCGGCATTCTGAGCGGCGAGCTGCCGGCCGGGCGTGCCCTCGTGGAGGTGGAGCTCGCCAGCCGTTTCGGTGTCTCCAAGACTCCGGTGCGCGAGGCGCTGAAGACGCTCAGCGGGGCCGGCCTGGTCACCATCAGCGAATACACCGGGGTGACGGTCCGCAAGGTCGACGAGCGCCTCACCCGGAGCGTGTTCGACGCCCGGTGCCTGATCGAGCCGGCCGCGGTGCGGCGAAGCGTCGAGGCCGGGCTGAGCGACGGCGGCCGGCTAGCCCGCGAGGCCCTGCGCAAGTCGGACGAGGCCACGGACGAGGTGACCCGCAGCCTCGCCAATCGCGACTTCCACCGCGCCCTCTACGCCGACTGCGACAACGAGGTGCTGGTCGGCGTGCTCGACCAGCTGCGCGACCAGACGGCCCTCATCTCCGTCAACGTCTGGTCCCAGCGTCCCTCCTGGGAGGACGAGGCGCAGGAGCACCGGCAGATTCTCGAGGCGGCACTGAACGGGCAGGCCGACGAGGCGGCCCGGCTCGTGTTGCAGCACATCAGCGTGTTCCAGGAGCGGGCGCTCCAGCAGATCAAGGAGGCCGGCCGTGAGGTTCGGTGAGCTCTCCCGGGCCCTGCGCGACGTCGTCGCCATCCCGGTCACGCCCTACGCCGGCGGCGTCCCCGACCTCGCGCTGTACCGTTCGCTGCTGCGCCGCCTGGTCGACGCGGGCGTCAACGTGCTCACCCCGAACGGCAACACCGGCGAGTTCTACGCCCTGAGCGCCGAGGAGCGGCTCCAGCTGATCACGGCCGCCGCGGAGGCCGTTCAGGGAGAGGCGCACCTCCTGGCCGGGATCGGCCTCGACGTCGCCACCGCCGTCGAGGAGGCCCGCCACGCGGCGGCGCACGGCATCCGGATGGTCATGGTGCACCAGCCGGTGCACCCGCACGTGTCGGCCCAGGGCTGGCTCGACTACCACAGGGAGATCGCCGAAGCGGTGCCCGACCTGGCCCTGGTCCTCTACCTGCGCAACGCCTGGGTGGACGGCCGGCTGCTGACGCGGCTGGGCGACCTGTGCCCCAACGTGATCGCCCTGAAGTACGCCGTCGCGGACGTGAACCGTTTCGCGCAGCTACGCGCGGAGACAGGCCCCGACCGGTTCGTCTGGATCGCCGGGCTGGCCGAACCGTACGCGCTCTCCTACGCCGTCCACGGCGCCGAGGGCTTCACCTCCGGGCTGGTGAACGTCAACCCCGCCTTCTCGCTCCGGCTCAGGGACGCCCTGCGCGAGGAGCGCTATCCGGCGGCGGAGCGGATGCTCCGCGACATCGCGCGATTCGAGCACCTGCGCGCGGTCGACGGCGGAGCCAACAACGTCAGCGTCGTCAAGGAGGCGATGCACCAGCTCGGCCTGTGCGACCGCGCGGTCCGGGCGCCGAGCACCGTCCTCGGCGAACCCGAACGGCAGGAGGTCGCGCGGATCCTCACCGAGTGGGCGAAGGCCGACGACCTCGGGCCCCTGCCCGTGGCGGCGTCATGAGGATCAGCGGCCTCCGCTCGTTCGTGCAGCGCGTCGGCGATCGTCCCCGGGTGCTGGTGCGCGTCGACACCGACGAGGGCGTCAGCGGCTGGGGCGAGGCCTACAACCATGGCCCCGACCTGGCGCTCGGCCCCCTGCTCGATTACCTCGGCGGGCAGATCGGGGGTGCGGACCCGCGGCGCGTGGAATACGTGTCCCAGCTCCTCCTCCGCACCGCCAGGTTCCCGCAGGGGGCGCTCGGGCTGGCGGCGATCGCCGCCATCGACCACGCGCTGTGGGACATCACCGCCAAGGCGCTCGGCGTGCCCGTCTACCAGGTGCTCGGTGGCGCCGTACGAGATCGGGTGCGCGTCTACTGCGGGCTCTACTCCGCGCCCGACCCCGACGAGTGCCGCCGCCAGACCACCGAGCTGCACCGGCAACACGGATTCACCGCCTTCAAGCTGAGCCCGTTCCGTACGGACCTGCACGCCAGACGCTGGGGCCTCGTCGTCGCCGAGACGGCGGAATGGGCTCAGGAGGTCAGGCGGTGCTGCCCGGAGGAGTTCGACTTCGCCTTCGACGCGCACGCCAAGATCTTCGAGCCCTACCAGGCGGTTCAGCTCGGCAACGCCCTGGCGCCGATGGACCCGCTCTTCCTGGAGGAGCCGCTCCGCCCGGAGCACTACGCCTCCTGGGGCCACCTGCGCCAGCAGTTGGAGGTGCCCCTGGCCACCGGCGAGAGCCTGTACTCTCCCCACGAGTTCCTGAACCTGCTCACCCACGGGGGCGCCGACCTCGTCCAGCCGGACATCTGCGTGGTGGGCGGCATGTCCCAGATGCGGCGCATCGCGACCCTCGCCGAGACCTTCAACACGATGGTGGCGCCCCACAACCCGATGGGGCCCCTGGCCACCGCGCACAACGTGCACTTCGCCGCGGCCTGCAGCAACTTCTCGATCCTGGAGTACAAGCCGGAGACGACGAGGTGGTGCCCGGACCCGTACGTGCCGGTCGACGGGCACCTGGAGCTGCGGCCCGACCGGCCCGGCTGGGGGATCACCATCGACGAGGATGCCCTGGCGGAGGACGACTACGTGCACTGGGAACGCCGGGTTCCCGTCCGGCCGGACGGGTCCCTCGCGTTCTGCTGACACCGCGGGGCCCTGGCAGGTGCGGGGCGTCTCCGGGTTGGTGATCATGTCGCCGCCGGCACCTGCCCCCACTTCACGCCCGCGCCCACCGGGCCACGCGCTCCTGCGCGGTCACCGTCACACCCGCCCGCCGCGCGTGACGCACGAGCGCCGGCGGGGGTGCCGTGGATGCCGTAGGCGACCGTCCTGGGACCGTTGCTGCGCGGCGTCAGGCGGGATGCGGGGCGGGCGTCGCCGGAGCGGCCGCGACCTTGCGGGTCTCGCGCATCATCAGCAGGCCGTTGATCACCATCAGCGTCGCGGTCAGGGCGTGGACGCCGAACGCGGTGGCCACGGAGCCGTGGTGGGCCAGCACGGTGGTCATGTCGCCGTACGCGGCGAGCGCCTCCACCAGCAGCACCCAGCCCAGCGCCCGGCGGTGGCCCGTCACCAGCAGGATGCCCAGGACCAGGGCCAGGACGACGTCGCGGATTCCCTTGATGATCAGGAAGCCGCCGCCGTCGCCGGACGGCCAGCTCGGCAGGCCGAACCCCGGCGCCGTCGTCTCCGGGCTCAGGATGAAATCCGTCCCGAACCAGAGGATGAAGAGGATGAAGGCGGCGGTCAGGACGGTGTTGATCTTCTTCAGTGACATTGTTCTTCTCCTGCGAGGGCTTGGGAATTCTGTGGGGTCTGGTCAGGCGGCGCGGACGCGGCTGATGTGGCGGGCGTAGCGGGGGCGGCCGATGATGTGCCAGATGCCGCGTACCGGAGCGGGAAGGGCGGACAGGAGCGTGGCGCGCTCGGCCGGGTTCGCGTCCTCCAGGACGAGGCCGAAGAGGGTGAAAAGGGTGAGCTTGGGCGTGTTGGCCACCAGGTGGTCGCCCAGGGAGGCCCACTCCTTTTCGGTGATGTGCTCGGCCGCGAGCGGAAGAAGGGTGGCCTCCTCATCGTCGAGGTGCTCGAGAAGCACGGCCCGGTGGTCGGCGAGGGCGGCCACGAGCGTGTCGCGCTCGTCCGCCCCGGCAGCGGCCTCCCACGCCGGGACCGCGGCGTCCAGCCTGGTCAGCGTGGCCGCGACGCGCTCGTGCTGTGCCTCCATGCGCAGGACGATGTCGCTCTCCAGATCGACCCGGGACAGCAGCGGCGGCCACAGCAGCTCGTCCTCGCCCTCGTGATGGTTCTTCAGTCCCAGCCGGTAGTCACGGAAATGGTCGGCGATCACCTTGGCGCGAGCGGTGTCACCCGGGGCGACCGCCGCGACGAGCTCCATCAGCAGCCGCGACTCGCGACGGAAGGCGCGGTGGACGATCTCCATGTCCTGGGTGTTGACGCTCATCTGTTCCTGCCCTTCATCGGTGGCGATGTGTTCAGGCTGCTCCCGGGTATTTGGAGGGGGCTTGGAGCCGATTTGGAAGCGTCCACGTACGATGTGCGAATCATGGTTTTCATCCGGGTGCTGGGCTCGTTCGCGACCGAGGTGAACGGTGCGGCCGTTCACCTCGGCGGGCCGCGGCAGCGGGGCGTGCTGGCGTTGCTGGTGGCGGCGCGTGGGCAGGTCGTGCCGGTCGATCGGATGATCGAGGATCTGTGGCGCGACGAGCCACCCGCGCGGGCTCTGCTGTCCTTGCAGGCGTATGTGTCCAACCTGCGCCGGCTGCTGGAGCCCGGGCGCCCGCCGCGCACGTCGGCCCGGCTCCTGGTGAGCGCGTCGCCCGGCTATGCGCTGCGGCTGCGGCCGGAGTCGGTGGACGCGTGGCGGTTCGAGGACCTGCTCGACCAGGCCCGTACGGTCACCGACCCGCGTGCCGTCCGGTCCCGGCTCGCCGAAGCGTTGGGGCTGTGGCAGGGACCGGCGTTCGCCGAGGTCGCCGACGAGCCGTGGGCCGCCGCCGAGACGGCCCGGCTGAACGAGCTGCGCCTGCTCGCCACCGAGCTGCACGTCGCGGCGGGTCTGCGAATCGGCGACGCTGCCGCGGTGGTCCCCGAGGCCGAGCGGCTCACCCGCGATGAGCCGCTGCGCGAGGAGGGCTGGCGGCTGCACGCCCTGGCACTGTGGAGCAGTGGCCGCCAAGCCGACGCGCTGGCGACGCTCCGCCGCGCCCGCGCTATCTTCGCCGAGGAGCTCGGGCTCGACCCCGGCCCGGACCTGACGGCGCTGGAGGAGGCGATCCTCACCCAGCGCACGGACATCCTGCGCGAGACCGTGCCCCCGCCGCCGCCGACCGCACCGCTGCCGCGGCCGGCTCCGATCACCGAGGCGCCGTTCGTCGGACGCGAGGCGGAACTGTCGGCACTGGTCACGGCCGCCACTGAGGCCGCCACCGAGGCCGCCACCGACGGCGCCCGCATCGCCCTTGTCACCGGCGAGGCCGGGCTCGGCAAGTCGACGCTACTGGAACACCTGGGCAGGCGGCTTGAACGTGACGGATGGCTGGTCGCCGTCGGCCACTGCCCCGAGGTCGACAGCGCGCCGCCCGCGTGGGCCTGGACCGAGGCGCTGAGAGCCGTTGCCGCGGCCACGTCCCCGGGCGAGTTCGCCGACGGCCTCGCGCCGCTGCTCACCGACACCGAGCCGGTGAACGCCGACGCCACCGCGGGACGGTTCCGCCTGCGCCAGGCCGTGTGGAAATGGCTCGCGGCGGTCGCCGCGGAACGCCCGGTCGCCGTCGTGCTGGACGACCTGCACTGGGCGGACGCCGCCACGCTGGAACTGCTCGGCGGCGGCCTCGGCATGCGGGCCCCGATCCTGGTCGTCGCCGCGTACCGCGCGGACGAGAGCGGGCACCTCACCGAAACGCTGGCCTCCCTCGCGCGCGCCACGCCCCTCCGCCTGGCGCTGTCGGGGCTGAACGACGAGGCCGTCGCGGAGCTCGTACGGACCGAATGCGAGGCCGACGAGGAGACCATCGCGGGGATCGCCGAGCGCACCGGCGGCAACCCGTTCTATGTGCGCGAAAGCGCCCGGCTGCTGAATGGCGAAGGCGCGCTGGTGGCCCTCTCCGAGGTCCCCGAAGGCGTACGGGACGTCCTCCGCCGCCGGCTCGCGCGCCTGCCCGAGGGAGGCGTGTCCATCCTCCGGCTGGCCGCGGTCGCAGGCCGGGAAAGCTCGGTGGACGTCCTCGTCAAGGCCGCCGACGCCGACGAGGACGGCGTGATGGACGCGCTGGACGCGGGCGTCATCGCCGGGCTGCTGAACGAGCCCGCCCCCGGACGCGTCCGCTTCGTCCACGCCCTCGTCAGGGACACCCTCATCGCCGACCTCAGCCGCCTCCGCACAGCCCGCATGCACGCCCGGATCGCCGCCGCTCTTGAAGGCACCCACGACATCGCGGCGCTGGCCCACCACTACGCGCGCGCCGGCTCACCAAAGGCCGTCGGCTACTGCGTCCAGGCCGCCGAGCTTGCCGAGGCCCGCTACGCCCACGACGTGGCGGCCGCCCTCCTCACCGACGCCGTCGCCAACTCGACCGGACCGGACGAACGCATCGAATTGCTCGGCAGGCTGCTGCGCGCGCAGATCCGGGCGGGAGCCGTCGGAGCCGCCCGCGAGACCCGCCGTGAAGCTGTGGAGTACGCGGAGTCCCTGGGCCGCGACGACCTGATGATCGCCGCATTCACCGCGTGGACGGAGCCGACCACCTGGCAGGCCCGTATGTACGGCACGGTCGACCGGTCCATCGTCGACCGCCTGAGCCGCCTGCTGAAGCGCGACCTGACCCCTTCGGTGCGGTCCCGGCTCCTGACGGCGTACGTGGACGAACTGGTCGGCGAGGACGACCCGACCGTTCTGGAGGCAGCGCAGGAGGCACTCGACCTCGCCACCGGCCCCCGGCTGCGGGCCGCGGCACTCCAGAGCCTGGCCCGGGTCCACGGCGACGCCGAGCTCTGCCGAGAGCTCGTGGCGATCGGCACCGAGCACGACCTGCCCGTCTACCGCGTCACCGGGCTGATCAACCTTGCCACCGTCGCCGCCGCCGCCAACGACCCGGTGACCATGCGCCAGGCGACCACCGAGGCCCTGGACCTCGCGCGCACCTACCGAATGCGCGAGGCGATCGCCGTCGCCGAGATCACGCTGGCGACCCTGGCACTCGTCGAAGGCCGATTCGCCGACGCCGAGCGCCTCTACATCAAGGCCGACGAGGGCATGCAGCGCGCCGGATCGGTGCACGCCACGGGCTTTCTCCAACTCGCCCTGGCCACGATCTGGCTGAACGACGGCACGCTCGGTGCACACCTGGACGACGTGCGCGCCCTCCACACCGCGCTCGGCGCCATGACCTCCGACCTGCTCGCGCTCGCCCTCCACGCCAACGGCCTGGACACCGAAGCCCGCGAGGTCCGCGCGTCACCCAGCCCGATCCGCCCCGACTTCTTCTTCACCTTCCTCACAACGTTGCGGGCGATGGCCATCGTCGCCTTGAACGACCGCGACGCCGCCGAGGAGATCTACGCGACGCTGCTTCCGCACCGCAACGACCCCCCGGCGGGCGCCGCGAGCCTGGCGGTGGCGCTGCCCCCGGTCGCCCACACCCTCGGCGAGCTGGCCCTCTTCCTGGGCCGCACCGAGGCCGCCGCCCACTTCACCCAGGCCGCCACCATCGCCGACCAGTGGAACGCACCCCACTGGGCCGCCGAGGCCCGGTTGCGAACGACCACCTAGCCTCTGCCCAGCTCGGCCCCCGCCGCGCCGCGGGCCCGTCAGGACGGGGTCGACCGTGCGGGTCCACAGGGCCACGTACGACTGGGCCCCTAACCGGGTGCCGCGAGAAGTGGCTGAGAGGGAGAAGGCCGATCGGTCAAGCTCCCAGCCTGCGAGCGGCCGAAAGTGGCCTCCCCAGGACGGACTTCCGAGTTGAGAAGCGACGTGATCAGTGTCTCGGCGACGGCATGGTGGTCAGCAGTCGATCCGGATGGTGGTGGTCCGGTTGCGGATGTTGGTCGCCAGCGTCACACCGGCTCCGTTGTTGACGATGGAGGTCAGGTAGACCCTGCTACCGCTGCCACCGGTCCCCGTCCAGTAGCAGCTGTAGCTGCTCGGGCAGTCGCTGAAGGCCAGGATGCCGACCTCACTGGCGCGAACCGGGACGCTGAGGACGCTCTCCCCCTTCTCGTTGACGAGGACGACCGGTTTCTCGTCGGCCGGGGTTGTGGCGGACGAGGGGGCCGCCAGGCCGAACACCGCGAAGATTACCGCGGCGAACGTGATCAGGGTCTTTCGCATTTGTCTCCTCACTTCGACTGGCATTACCTGCGATTTCCGAATGCGTGTTTCCGGCGATTCAGGGGTTGCGCTCGTCGCCATTCCCCGCGATCTCACCCAGTTGTAGGTGACCCGTGGGTTGTCCAGCGAGGGCGCGGCGACTGGATAAACAAGGCGCAGCCCCGCCGAGGCCCGTGACCTGCGGCCGGATCTGATTCTGAGGCGTTGTCCAGAGCTCGGTGGTTCTCCTGGTCCGCCTCGCCGCAGGCCCCTGCGGGGCGGGCGATGGATCGTCAGGAGGAGGCGCCTGTGTAGCGGAGTTAGACTTATCTCGCGGTATGCGATTCCTGACTGCAATTTGTGATGACACAGATCTTTACTGTCACCGAGGATGAGGCGTTGGGACGTCCTGAACGTGTGCTGGATCCGGAGAATGACCCGCTCCACCGATTCGCGTACGAGCTCAGGCAGCTCCGGGCGAGAGCAGGAACACCCAGTTATCAGCAGCTTTCCAGGCGTGCGCATTAGGCATGGGGCTCGTTTCGGTGCTGCGCGGCCATGAGAAGGAGGTGTGGACGGCGGCCTTCGATTCGAGCGGCCGGCGGGTGTTCAGCGGAGGTGTGGACGGCGCCGTCCGGAGCTGGGACTGGTCTGCCGGCACCAATCGCGTGCTGGACCGGCACGACGGCGAGATGGTGGGCCTGGCCGTGAGCCGCGACGGGAGGCGCCTGGCCAGCGCCGCCACCGATGGCACGATACGGGTCGCCGACACGGGCGGCGAGACGAAGCCGGTGGTGCTGCGTGGCCACGAGCGTGTGGTGTGGAGCGCCGAGTTCAGCCCGGACGGGCGCCGGCTGGCGACCGGCGGGCAGGACGGCACCGTACGGATCTGGGACCCGCACCGCGACCTGCCCCCGCTGATCCTGCGCGGCCATCGAGGTCTCGTGTGGGCTGTCGCGTTCAGTCCGGATGGGCGGCTCCTGGCCAGTGCGGGCACCGACGGCACACCGTGCGGATCTGGCCCGTATCCGGCCGAGGCGAGCCTCTGGTGTTACGCGGCCACCAGAACATGGTGTGGTCCGTCGCCTTCAGCCCCGACGGGCGATGGGTGGCGGGAACAGGACACGACGGGACGGCCCGCATCTGGCGCACCAACGTGGCCGCCCCTCCCATGACGGTGGACGGGTTCGCCGCCACCGTTGAAAGCGTCGAGTTCTCCCCTGAGGGACCGCTGCTGGCCACCGCCCACGGGGACGGCACCGTGCGCTTGTGGCGCTGCACCGCCTGAGAACCGATCGATGATCTGCTCACCCGCGTCGATCGGCGACTCGCCGGGGAATGACCCCGGACCGCCGGCCACGCTCCATCCGCGCAGGTCAGGTGGCGGGGCACACCGTGAAGGGCTCGATGCCCGCCAGGTAGGTCCGCCACTCCTCGGCCGACAGCGCGCGGCCGGCGCGGGCGCACACCTGCGTGACCAGCCGCCGCTCGTCGAGTTCGTGGGTGCGCAGCGTGCCGTCGGACGTCAGGCTGTAGATCTTCGTGCCGTCCGGGGAGAAACCCAGCCAGGAATTGTTGCCGACCGAATCCGTCAGCCCGTCGAACACGACGCCCAGCTCCCGCTTGCCGGCCACGTCCCACAGCCGGATCCGGGGGCCGTCCTCGTACACGGCGATCGTGCGCGCGTCCGGCGACCAGGCGACCGCCGCGACCGGCACGGCCTCGGCCCCGTCCAGTGCGGCCGGGAAGACGGCGAGGCGGGTCTTGAGGTCGCGGTCCCACAGGGTGAGCCGGTTGAACCCGGCGAAGACCACCTGGCTACCGTCGGGACTGGCGGCGGCGGCGACGCCGAGCCGCTGGGCCTCCTTCGCGATGGGCAGGGCGATCTTGTTCACCGTGTCGTACAGGAGCGGCCCGTTGCCCGCTACGAGCACCCGGCCGTCCGCGCCGGCGCTCATCGGCGGGAAGCCGGTCTGCCCGGTGGAGGTGGACACCCGGCGCGCGAGGTCGCGCACTTCCAGCCACTCATCGCCGCTGGAGGACTTGGTCAGGAAGGCCAGCGTGCGGCCGTCGCGGGTGAAGGCGAGCTCGCTGATCTGCTCCGTCCCCTTGGTGACGGCCGCGAAGTCGTCGACCGTCCGCCCCGTGGCGACGTCGAGCACGCGGACGCGCGCGCCGTCCCCGTAGGCCAGCCGCCTGCCGTCGGAGGTGAACGCCATGGCCTCGCCCCAGCCCTTCCAGGTGATCGGGCCCGCCAGGCGGCGGCCGGACGCCGCGTCCAGGAGGGTCAGGTCGTAGTCCCGTTTGGCCGCCACGACGCGGCCGTCCGGCGACGGCTGCAGGTTGTCCGCCTCGGCGCCGAGCGACGGGTCGAACAACATGGACACATCGATCGTGAAGACGGTCCCTTCGCTGTCCAGCCCGCGCACGGCTTTCGCGGCGAGGTCGAACCGAACCTGCATGGATCCGGGCAGCGGCAGCTTCAGCACGGTCGACCAGTCGCTCCAGCGCGTCAGCACGAGCTCGTCGTCCTGGGCGTCCCACTGGGCGACGAATTCGTCGCCGAAGACGAAGTCGACCTCCTGCCCGGCCTTGCCGTCCTCGGCGAATTTGGTCGTGCCGGAGGTCAGGTCGTACACGTGGACCATGGGCTGGTCGCGGCCGGGCACGTCCTGGACGAGCGCCAGCCCGCTGCCGTCACTGGTGAACTTGACCTCGGACACGGTGCCGGAGGCGGGCGGCCTGTCGAGCTTCAGCAGGCGGCCCCGGTGCAGGTCCCACACCTCGGCCGCGTCCCGGCCGCGGGCCACGAAGCCGTAGCGGCCGTCCGCGCTGACGCCGTTCAGCACGGCGCCGCGCGGCGAGGTGAGCCACTTGTGCCCGGCGACGTCCCACCATCGCTCGCCCTCGTCCCCGTGCGGGACGGACAGCAGCCGGCCGGTACGGTCGAACTCCAGCTTCCCGAACGCGCCCGCGTTGCCCGCCTCGGCGCCGAACCGGTCCTCGAGCGGTCTGCCCGTGGCGGAGTCCCAAAGTTGCACCCCCTGGTCGTCCAGGACGGCCAGGGTGCGGGCGCCAGGGCTCACAGCGAGCGCGTTCGGGGATTGGGGCAGGCCGGAGAACTCGTGCAGCCGCCGCCCGCTCGTGACGTCCCAGATCCGGGCCGTGCCGCCGTCGGCGGAGGCCAGCATCCGGCCGTCCGGGCTCAGCGCCTGCGTGGTCTGGGCGCTGACGCCCGGGGCGACGAAGACGTCGCTCGTGTGCCGGGAGGCCGACTCGTACAGCGCGCCGCGCGTCTCCGTCAGCGCGGGCGCGAGCCGCCAGGCGGCCACGGACAGCAGCCGGGCCAGCCGCGGTTCCTGCTCCCGCAGGCCGTCGGCGCGCAGGGCCAGCTCCTTGGCCAGGGCCTCGTCGCGCTGCCGGTCGGACTGCCTGCGCAGGTACTCGGCGGCGCCCAGCCCGCCGAGCGCGGCGACCAGCAGGACCGCCAGGACCGCCGCGATCAGGTTGCGCGTCCTGGAGCGCCGGCGGGACTGCCTGGCGGCCGCGTCGAGGAAGTCGCGTTCGCGGCGGGTGAGCGTGAGGTCCTTGCGCTCGGTGGCCGCCCACTGCAAGGTCCGGTCCAACTGGGTGCCCTGCAGCAGGTCGGCGGGTTTGCGACCGTGGCCGTCCCACTCGGCGGCCGCGGCGGCGAGCCTGCGGTGCACGGGCAGCCCGGCGCTGTTGCCCGCCACCCACTCACCCAGCCGGGGCCAGGCGCGCAGCAGGCCCGGCATGGCCAGCGCGTACGCCGTCCCGGCCCGCGTGACGATGCCCGCAGCGGCGAACACGTCGAGCAGCGCGTCAACGGCCGCCGTCTCGGGCAGCTCGTCCCGGCCGACCGGCCGGAGCGCGTCGCCGTCGATCATCCGCAGGAACACCTCGGGCACGCTCGCCCGCTCGGTCTCGGTGAGCTCGGCGTAGAGCTCCTCGGCGATCGCACCCAGGTCCGGTTCCGCCCGGCCCTTCAGCGTGCCGGCCAGCGTGCCACCGCGCGCCAGCGGGTCCTCCTCAGCGGCGCCTGCCGCGACGCTGCCGGCAGCGATGGTGTCGTCGAGCAGGCGCAGCAGCACCTGCCTGGCGGCCGGCCGGTCGGCGGCGTTCCTGGACAGGGCGGCCGCCACGAGGGAGCCGAGCGGTTCGGGCAGCCCGGCCACGTCCGGCGTGAAGTCGAGCAACCGCCCGATGACCGCCATCGGGTCGCCGGGCTCGATCGCCTCAGCCCCCCGGGCCGCGAACAGCACGACCAGGCCCCACGCCCACAGATCGGCCGCCTCGGTCACGGCGCGCCCGTCGAACACCTCCGGCGACATGTAGTTCGGCGTGCCCATGACCGGACCGCTCGTGGTGGGCCCGACCTCCCTGGCGACACCGAAGTCGATCACCCGAGGGCCGTCGGGGCCGAGGATGATGTTGTCCGGCTTGAGGTCGCGGTGGACGATGCCGGCCTGGTGGATGGCGGTCAGCGCGGTCGCCACGCCGACGGCCAGGCGGCGCAGCCGGTCGCCCTCGTAGGGGCCCGACTCGGCCACGACCTGCCGCAGACTGAGGCCGGCGACGTACTCGCTGACGATGTACAGCGGCGCCACCTCGACCTGCGCCTCGATCACCTTGGCAGTGCAGAACGAGGCCACCCGCTGGGCCGCCGACGCCTCCTTGGCCAGCCTGGTCCGCGCCTGCGCGCCCTCGGACCTGGGCACCTTGATCGCGACCCGCTCGCCCGACTCGCCGTACGCCTCGTAGACGACGCCCTGGCCGCCCGCGCCAAGACGGCCGACCAGCCAGTACCGTCCCAGGCGGTGCGGGTCGGAAGAAGTGAGAGGAACCATCAAGTCCGCCATTCTGCTCGATCGGGGTCTTCCCGGACCGGCCTGGAGCTCCCGAAGCTACAGCGAGCCGCAAAATACGGATCGTCGCGGTCAACCGGCCGGGAAGTTCGGCGCGAGCCGGTGACCGGGGGCGACCTTTGGGGCTGGTCGCACGGCCCCGAACGGAGGGCCTTTTGGAGCACTTACCGCCTACCTTGCTCTTCGACTTCGTCATGATCGTTTGCGGCCGGTTGATCCGGCCGTTGGGCTCTCTGATCCTGGCTTCTCGCTCGCGATCGTGTTCTCTGGTGCGGTCATGGACGCGGTCATCCGCCCCGTGCGACGGCGCCCGCCGGACCGGCAGCGCCGCGCGGGTTCCACACATCCGACCGCGAAACATGACGATCGCTTGCGGCGGAGCCGGGTGGATCTCCAGCAGTCGCGTGGGTTGAACGGGCCCGGCTCGCGGGCGCGGGGCGCTGCCTGGCGGATCGGCCGGCCTGGGCGTGCGGCTCTCCGGCCGCTCCCGGCCGCCGCCAGTCGGGCAGCGCTCCGCGATTCCTCGAGGCGTCCGTGGACAGATGCATCGCGCGTACGCGAACCCGCTGCCGCCGGATCCCGTTCCGCATCACAGCGATCAAGCACACCTCGGCATGACACCCTGGCGGCCCGATCGCGCTCGCTTTCGAGGCGGGCGGTCAGTACCGCCGCAACGTCTAGCAGTAGCTGGCGCCGTTGAACCTGCGCGGCGCCTTGGGCACGGTGCTGGAGATGGTCTGGCCGGGGTCGACGGTGAAGCAGCGGCCGTCGGCCCCATACGACCAGTCGATGCGGTAACGCATCCGGACGCCGCAGTCGTTGCGCGCGTAGCCGGTCTTGTTGACCCAGCCGCTCTTCTGCCAGATGGCGACGCAGGCGGGGGTGTTGCCCTGCGCCTTGGCGGTGTCGGCGACGGCACCGGTCGGGGCGGCCGTCAGCATGGCGATGGAGGCCGCGCCACCGATGGCCAGGGCGGTGAGCGACTTACGAAGCTTGATGCTCATCGTCGTCTTCCTCTCGTGTTGTGGCTGATGAGAGGAAGGTAGGTGCGGCTGTGTTGAGTCCATGTTGAGGATTCGTTCAGGCCCCTCCGGACCCCGGAACGGGACCCGCATATGACCACAGCCGGCGCGGGAGGAGCACAACCGCGAGGGGACCAGGGGGCGGCGATGAACGCGTACACGGCGACGATGACCGTGCCGGGCACCAGGTGCAGTGCGATGGAGAACGGGACGGAGCGACGGTCGGCGGGGAGCTTCGCGACGAAGCCTTTCGGCTGGGCGCTTCGGGCGTCGGCCGGGGGCTGCATTGCTTTGTCCATGCCGAGAATCGTGGCCGCGCGTGCGGCAGGATGATCGGCCATGCTCCTTCGCCGCGCTGCGACTGCTGCCCATGAGCGATCGAGACAAGGACATACGCCGACGAGACCGGCTCGGCGGAGTCCTCCACGAGTACTCATATGCCGCATGACCTCTCCGAAGCCAGCGCCGACACCGTGCGTGCCTTGTCGTCGCGCCGTTCCGGCGAGCCGCTCGAATGAGCGCTAATCTATTAATAAACTTTACTTTAAATTTCGGCCGGCTCGTAGGTAGAAAGAGCCCTATGAAAAGACATGCTCTTCGACTCGTGGTCATCGCCCTCGCCCTGACCGCCGTCGGCGGCATCCCCGCCTCCCCCGCCAACGCCGACACCGCCGAACCCGCCGATCAGCCCGTGCCTCTCGGCCGCACCACGCTGGGTGGCGCCGACCCCAGCGTCATCAAGGTCGGCGATCTCTACGTCGCGGCCAAGTCGGTGAACGGCGGCGTCGCTGTACGGACGGCGACCACTCTCGAGGGCATCGCCGTCGCGTCCCCGCGTCAGGTGTGGATGGACACCGGCAACCTCGGTGAGGTGTGGGCTCCCGAGATCGTGCACCACGACGGCCGCTACCACATCTACTTCGCGGCGGGCCGCGGCGCCGCCCACCGGATGTACCACATCAGCTCCGCCACCGCCGATTCCGGTTATTCCGCCGCGACGAAGGTCGCCCTGCCCGGCGACAAGTGGGCCATCGACGGCGTGCCGTTCACCTTCAACGGCCAGCGCTGGTTCGTGTGGTCCGGCTGGGCGGGCGACACCAACGTCGAGCAGAACCTCTACCTCGCCCGGATGAGCAGCCCGACCACGGCCACCGGCGGCCGGTACATCATCTCCCAGCCGCGGGAGCCGTGGGAGCGGGTCGTCGGCAACCCGTTCATCAACGAGGGCCCCGAGCCGATCCTCGACCCGAACGGGCAGTTGCACATCGTGTACTCGGCGAACGGCAGTTGGAGCAGCAAGTACTGCCTCGCCGATCTGCGGCTGCGCTCCGGTGGTGACCCGACGAACGTGTGGGACTGGTACAAGAGCAACGGTTGCCTGTTCGGCTCGTACGCGGAGTACATGATGGCGGGCTGGACCCCGACGCTGCACGTGGACGGCCCGGGTCACCACACGTTCGTGCTGGAGCGCGGGGACATCGCCACCAGCCCGCCGTCCGGCAACCGGTTCCCGACCATGTACCACGCTGTTGCCAAGGGCACGCCGTACTCGTGGTCCAACCGGTTCTGGTACACCGGCACGGCCGTGTGGTGGAGCAATACCACCTACCGGCGGGCGAACGTGCCCGGCGCTAACACCAACGTCGGGTACAGCCTCAAGTTCTTCGAATGACGCACGTACGACGCCTGATCTGCCGTCCTTGGTGAGCGCCTCGACTGGTCCGTCGCGTCCGAGCCGATGTCGGTGTGGAACGGTGCCTCCCGTACGGGCGGTTGCCTGAATCACCCCGACGGCCCCCCGATCCCGCCGTCCGCGAGAGCGCGCTCGACGGCATGCAGGGCTCGGCGCACCACCAGGGTGACAGCTATCCGTGCACGATTGAGGCGATCCCGTTTCTGGTGCGCATCGCCGAGCGCGCCGGGACCTCCCCGGCCGTGCCGGTGTTGTGGAGTTGCCGGCCAGTATGGGTTCGGCCGAGGGTCCCATCGAGTTGTCCGGGCCGTACCGGACGGCCAACGGGGCGGTCGCGGCGCAGTACCGGATCGCGACGGGAGCGGGCCGGTGACGATCAGGATCACCGGTCCCCTCCTCAGCCGGAGGCGCTGCGGCCTTCGAGGCGGCTGATCGCCTGGGTTCCGGCGTTGCCGCGCAGGCCCGCGGCGTAGTGCCAGCCGTTCAGCGCACCGGGCTGGGTGAAGTCGACGCGGCCCTGGGTCGGTCGCGTGATCCCGGACCTCGAGGCGTGCACGCCGGCCCCTGCGATCGGCATGCCGTCACGGGCGTCCACCACCCGGCCGCGTACCTCGATCGTCCCGCCCTGCACGGGGCCCGCCGCCGCAAGCGCGGGCTCGGCGGAAGCGACAGCGGGGGCGACGGCGGGGGCGACGGCGGGGGTGAGGGCGGCCGGGGACAGGAGCGTCAAGACGGTGACCAGCCCGACGGCGAACGCCCGCCGCTTCTTCGCGCCGGTTAACATCCCTCGGCCTCAGATCGCGCCTGCTCGATGGCGGCCGGACGTAGCTGTGCCGCGCGGATCCGCGAGACATCCAGCTTGCTGGAGCGGTCGAAGCGATAGATCCCGTTCTGTTCCTGGAAGACGTCGGTGAGCTGCGTGTAGCAGTAGCCGAACATCCGGGGGTCGTTCAGCAGGACCCCGACCAGGCCGGCGAACCGCTGCTGGAGCTCCTCCTCGCCGGCGGGGCGCTCGCCGTACCCCCAGGAGCTCTCATCGGAGCGCACGTCCGGATTCCACCAGATGCCGCCGAACTCGCTGCAGAAGTACGGCTGCCCCTGGTACGGCACCGACCACGCCGTGCCGTCGGGATCGGCGTTGACGTACGGCGTCCCGTCGGCCAGGCCCGCCATCAGCTTGCCGAACACCTCGGGATCCTGCTCGTAGCAGTGCGAGTCGTAGACGTCGGCGCCGGGGACCCGGTGCGCGTAGCCGGACGCGTCGATCACCGGGCGGGTGGGGTCGGCCGCCTTCGTGGCCAGGTACATGCCCCGGGTGACGTCGTCGAGTACGGTGATCCGGTCGTGCAGCCGCTGCCAGGTCTCGTTGAGCGGGCACCAGCCGACGATGCTCGGGTGGGAGTAGTCGCGCTCGACCGCCTCCAGCCACTGGGTCACGAACGACGCGGTCGGCTGCTGGTTGTCGCCGGGCGGCCCGCCGACGTTGGCCCCCCAGTCCCCGAACTCGCCCCAGACCAGGAAACCCGCCCGGTCGGCGTGGTACAGATACCGCTCCTCGAACACCTTCTGGTGCAGCCGCGCGCCGTTGAACCCCGCGGCCACGGCCAGCTCGATGTCGCGGCGCAGGGCCTCGTCCGTGGGCGCGGTCATCAGGCCGTCGGGGTAGTAGCCCTGGTCGAGCACGAGCCGCTGGTAGCGCACCTCGCCGTTGAGCAGGACGGCGTGCCCGTCGATGGCGACCGAGCGGAGCCCGGCGTAGCTGGTGGCGGTGTCGACCACGGCGCCGCCGCCGTCGAGCAGGTCGATGCGCAGGTCGTACAGGTGCGGGTCCTCGGGGGACCACAGCCGTACCCGGTCGTCCGGCAGCGGCAGCCAGACTTCGGCGGCCAGGTCGAGGTCGGCGCGAGCCTGCGCCTGCGCGAGGTCGCCGGCCTGGTCCGACACGGTCACCCTGACGGCGTGCCCGGGGCGGTCGCCCGACACCGGCACGGTGACGCGGAACGCGGAGGCCGCGACGTTCGGCGTGATCCGCGGCCGGCCGAGGTGCGTGCCGGGCACGGGCTCGCACCACACCGTCTGCCAGATGCCGGTGGTGCGCCCGTAGTGCGCGCCGCGCCCCTCGTAGTCGGTGGTCTGCTTGCCGCGCGCCTGCGGGCCGGAGCGGGCGTCGCGGGCGCGCACGACCACGGTGTACGTGTGCGCCGGATCGGCCGCCGCGGTCAGATCGCAGGTGAACGGGGTGAACCCGCCCCGGTGCCGGCAGGACTCGACGCCGTCCACCCACACCGTGGTGTCGTGGTCCACCGCCTGGAAGTGCAGCAGCACCCGCTGCCCGGCCCAGTCCTGCGGCACCCGGACGGTACGGCGGTACCAGACGGCCGGGTGGAAGTCCGGATCGCCGACGCCGGACAGCGACGCCTCCGGGCAGAACGGCACGACGATCTCGCCGGTCAGATCCCGGTCGAGCAGGCCCCGCTCCAACCCGGAGTCGCCGGGGTCCCTCTCGAACTGCCAGGTTCCGTTGAGGCACCGCCATGCGGGGCGGACGAACTGCGGACGCGGGTACTCGGGACGGGGAATGACGGTGTTCACAAGACTCGCTTTCTCCGGGGATTCAGGATTTGACGGCACCGGCGATGCCCTCGACGAAGTACCGCTGCAGGACGACGAACAGTGCGACCACGGGCAGCAGCGAGATCGTCGCCGCGGCGGCCATGCCGGACCAGTCGGTGGTGTTCTCGCCGACGAACGCCAGCATGCCGACGCTGACGGTGCGCAGGTCGGGCCGGGAGAACGTGAAGACCAGCGGCAGGAAGAACGCGTTCCAGGTGTTCAGGAAGGTGAGCACGGTGACCGTGGCCGTCACCGGCTTGGCCAGCGGCAGCATGATGCGGAAGAAGACGGTCAGGAACCCGGCGCCGTCGATGAGCGCGCTTTCGGACAGTTCCTTGGGGATGCCGCGGAAGTATCCGGCGTAGAGCAGGATCGCCGACACGTTCGCGGCCCCCGACATCGCCACGATCATGCCCGTCAGCGAGTTCAGCAGCCCGAGCCGCTGGGAGAGGTCGACCAGCGGGATGATGGTGTATCCGGCCGGGACGAACAGCGTGGCGACCAGGACGCCCATGACGATCCGGCGCCCGCGGAAGTCGTGGCGGGCCAGGACGTAGCCGGCCATGGCGCACCGGATGAGCACCACCACGACCGTGCTCACCGTGACGATCACGGTGTTGAGCAGGTACTTCCCGAACTGCGCGCTGCTCCACGCGCGCTCGTAGTTCTCCCATGCCGGGTTGTCGGGCAGCAGGCCGAGCCCTTGGGTGAACACCTCCGCCGACGTCTTCAGCGACGCGGAGACCATCCACAGGAACGGGTAGATCCACAGCAGGCAGCCGATGGCGAGCGCGGCGGCGGCCAGCCACCAGGGCAGCCGGCGCAGCGTCGCGCTCCAGGTCCGGCGCGGGCGGGGGCGGGTCTGCGCGACCGTGCTCATGCCGCCCTCCTGGTCCGCCGGGCGGCGCGAACCGCGAGCAGTTGCAGGATGCCGACGAGGCAGACGAACAGGCCGAACAGCACGGCGGCCGCGGAGGCGTACCCGAGGCGGGGGATGGTGGCGGCGAAGGCCCACCGGTAGATGTAGACCTCGATCACCTCTGTCGAGTAGAACGGGCCGCCGCCGGTCATGGTCAGGACGAGGTCGAAGACCTGCAACGACGCCTCGATCGACAGCAGCGTGATGATGACCAGGAAGGGCTTGAGCAGGGGCAGGGTGATGTGCCGCAGGATCGCGGGCGCGCCGGCGCCGTCGAGGCGTGCCGCCTCGTACACCTCGTTCGGCACCGTCTGCAACGCGGCCAGCCAGTAGACCAGGGTGATCCCGAACCACTTCCACACGTACACGGCGATCGTCGTGCCCAGCGCCGTCGACGACTGGCCGAGGAAGTCGATGCCGTCCGTCACCAGGCCGGCCTCGCGTAACGCGAGGTTCACCGGGCCGCTGGCCGGGTCGAAGACGAACTGCATGACGACGCCGACGATCGCCGTGGTGGTGACCACCGGCAGGAACAGCGCGGTGCGGAACAGCTTGCGCAGCGGCATGCGGGGCGAGTTGAGCAGGATCGCGACCAGCAGGGTGACCAGCACCTGGAGCGGCACCGCGCAGACCATGAACGTCAGCGTCAGCCGGAACGAGCTCCAGAACATCGGGTCGGCGAGGACCTCGCGGTAGTTGGCCACGCCGATGAACGTCCGGCCCGTGTCGAACCCGTTCCAGTCGGTGAGCGAGTACGCGTAGCTGCCGATGATCGGGTAGACGGTGAAGGCGCCGTACAGCAGCACGGTCGGGGCCAGGAACAGCCAGACGTACGCGGTGCCGCGCGGTCGCGTTCCCGGCGCGGCGGGGAGTGCGACCGTCATCCGCGCGTCTCCGGAGCGCCCTGCCCGGTGCCGCCGGTGGTGCTCTGGTCGACCACCAGCCGCCAGGGCGCCTCCAGATGGACGGGCGGGCCCTGGTCTCCCTCGACGCGCTCCAGCAGGCGGGTCACGGCGAGCTCGGCGATCCGCTTCTTGTCGGGCGCGATGGTGGTGAGCGCCGGATTGGCGAACCGGCCCTCCTCGATGCCGTCGAACCCGACGACGGCGACGTCCTCGGGCACCCGCAGCCCCCGGGACACCACCGCCCGCAGCGCCCCGATGGCGAGCAGGTCGTTGTAGCAGAACACCGCGTCCGGCGGCTCCGCCAGATCGAGCAGCTGGTCCATCGCGCGCCGGCCGTCTTCGCGCTGGTAGCGCCGCACCCGTACGGTGAGCTCGGGCCGGAGCGGCAGCCCCGCCTCGGCCAGCGCCTGCTCGTACCCGTCGGACCGGTGCGCCGAGGTCTGCCTCCGCGCCGCGGCGGTCTCCGAGCGCGGCAGGTGGGGCACGCCGATGGCGGCGATCCGGGTGCGGCCCAGCGAGATCAGGTGCGCGGTGGCGCTGCGGGCCGCGGCGGTGTCGTCGATGGCGACGTGATCCATGCCCTCCACCCGCATCTCGCCCAGCATCACCGTCGGGCAGTTGCCGGCCCAGCGACGCAGCTCGTCCTCGGTCAGGCCGAGCGGGCTGAAGATGAACCCGTCGAAGAGGGCCGACCGGTCCCGCCGCATGACGATCTGCCGCTCCCGTTCGGCCACCCCCTCGGTGCGGTCGATGAGCACCGTGTACCCGCGTTCCTCGGCCCGATCCACCACGTGGGCGGCCAGTTCGGTGAAGTACGGCACGTCCAGCGGCAGCACGAGGGCCAGCAGGTTCGACCGCCCCCGGTTCAGGCTGCGCGCCGCGACGTTGGGCCGGTAGTCGAGTTCGTCCAGGGCGCGCTGGACCTGGGCGCGGGTCTCCTCCGACACGTAGGCGAAGTTGTTCACGACGTTGGAGACGGTCCGTACGGAGACTCCGGCCAGCCGCGCAACATCACGTTGTGTCACCACGGTCGTTCACATCCTCCGGTGGAAGCCGATGACATTGAGTTCATAGAAGAGTCTTGCCGCGCGGCATGCCGCGTGGCAAGAATGAATTTGCCGCGCGGCAACATTTTTACGCGACGTTCACAGCCGCCGGTGGGAGGCAGGACCGATGACCGCGATGACTCGGCGGGGATTCCTCTCCGCAGCAGGCACCCTGGCCGCCGTGGCGGCGACCGGCGCGTGCGGTGGCGGCGGAGGCGGTGGCGGTACCGCGGGCGGGTCGCTGACCTGGTGGGACCACCAGAACCAGCTGCAGAAGGCGAAAGCGGACATCTTCGCCAAATTCGCCAAGAGCGCCGGCGGCGTCCCCGTCCAGTACACGTACTACAACCCCGCGAAGATGGGCCAGGCGCTGCAACTGGCCAAACAGAGCAACCAGCTGCCGGACGTCCACTCCAACGCCGGCCTCAACAACGTGCCGCCCGCGGCGCTCATCGCCGCCGGATGGGCGCAGCCGCTGGACCTCGGCGACGAGGCGACGGCCCGGGTCAAGGACTCGCTCATCGAGGGCCTGCACGTCTTCGACGGCAAGATCTACGCGTTTCCCGTCTTCAGCCACCAGGTCTACGTCGCGGCGTCGTGGTTCAACACGGAGCTGGTCGCGCGCGCCGGGCTGGACCCGCAGGCCCCGCCCAAGACCTACGACGAGTTCCGGGCCGCGGCCCGGACGGTGCAGAGCAAGAGCGGCGGCCAGTCGTACGGCTGGGTGTGGAACGTCGGCATGCCGCAGCGGCTCGGCGAGCAGGTCCACGACCTGGCGCAGGCGGCCGGGTTCGAGGGCGGCCTCGGCCTGCGGTACGCCACCGGCGAGTACGCCTTCCACGCCGACGAGTACCTCGACGTGATCGAGTTCCTGGTGTCGCTGAGCCGGGACAAGCTGCTGGTGCCGGGGGCGAACTCCTGGACCGACGACGTGGCGCGCGCCCGGTGGACCGCCGGGGTGGCGGCGTACTACTTCGACGGCCCGTGGTGCCCCGGCGTGGCGCTGCAGAGCACGCCCGACTTCGCGGACAAGCTCGGCGTGGGGCCGATCCTGGTGCCCGACGCGGGCGACACCGTGGCCACCTACCATGTGCCGCAGCCCGGCGAATACTGGCTGTCGCCCGGAAGCAAGCACGCCGCGGCGGCGAACAAACTGCTCGGCGACTACTTCACCACGGAGGACTACTCGCGCCGGGTCGCCGAGACCATGTCGCAGCCACCCCGCGACATCGCCGTCGTCGAACAGTCCCAAGCGCACCCCGCCTACAAGAAGCTGATCTCCTGGTTCAAGGAGAGCGTCTACCTCGCCCCCACTCCGGTCGCCGGGAACAAGGACGTCCAGCGGGTCCAGATCGAGTCCAAGCCGGTCACCCCCACCCTCGGGGACATCGTCCAGGGCGCGTTCAGCGGCGACGTCACCGACGTCCGCGCGGCACTGACCAAGCTGTCCAGCGACAGCGCCAAGGAACGGGACGCGGCGATCGCGGCGGCCAAGGGCAAGGGCGCGAAGGTCGGCCTGGACGACTACGCCTTCCCCAACTGGAAGCCGCGGGCGGACTACCTCAAGCCCATGTACGCCGAGCGCTAGCGATGGGGGCTCATCCCGTGAACCGACCGAACATCGTGCTGATCATGACCGACCAGCAGCGTGCCGGCTGGACCGCCGCGAGCGGCTTCCCCCTGGACACCATGCCCTTCCTCGACGAGCTGATGAGCGGCGGCACGCGGTTCCAGCGGGCGCACACCACGTCCCCGCTGTGCGTGCCCGCCCGGGTCAGCCTGCTCACCGGACGCTACCCGTCCGCGCACCGGGTCCGGCAGAACAGCGCGGCGCAGCACGTGCTGCGCGGCTCCGACCTGGTGGACGTGCTCCGCGACGCCGGCTACGCGCTGCACCTGGCGGGCAAGACGCACTTCCACCGCAAGCCCGACGACTTCGACACCTTCGCCGCACCGTACTGGCACAACCGCGGCCCGGCCGGCGCGGCGACCGCCGACCAGGCGCGGTTCGAGCAGTGGCTCGGCGCGCTCGACCACTCGGTCAGCCACGAGCCGACACCGTTCCCGCTGGAGTGCCAGTTCCCGCACCGGATCGTCTCCGACGCGATCAGCGCCATCGACCGGACGCCCGGCGACCGGCCGTTCTTCGCCTGGCTGTCGTTCCCGGAACCGCACAATCCGTACCAGGTCCCGGAGCCGTACTTCAGCCTCTTCGGGCCGGACCAGGTGCCCGACCGGCTGGCCGGGCCCGAGGGCGCCGCGCGCAAGGGCGGCACCTACACCTGGCTGCGCAGGCTGATCGAGGAGAAGCGGCCCGGGTACGACGCCGAGTGGCGGCGCTACCGTGCCAACTACTGCGGCATGCTCCGGCTGATCGACGACCAGCTCCAACGGTTCTTCGCGCACCTGCGCGAACGCGGGCGGGACGCGGACACGCTGGTGCTCTTCGTCGCCGACCACGGCGACTACGTCGGGGACTACGGGCTGCAGCGCAAGGGCGCGGGCATGCCCGAGTGCCTGATGCGCATCCCGTTCGCCGTCGCCGGGCCGGGCGTGCGGGCCGTGGACAACCGCACCGACTTCGTCTCGCTCGCCGATCTGTTCCCGACGATCTGCGACGCGATCGACGTCGAGATCCCGCCCGGCGTCCAGGGCCGTAGCCTGTGGCCCCTGCTCACCGGGGCTCCGTATCCTGCCGAGGAGTTCGCCAGCGGATACGGCGAACGCGGGTTCGGCGGGCTGTCCTACGACGTCGACGAGCGCCCGCCGTTGCACTTCCCGTACGAGGGCCGGACCTTCGACGAGCTCAACACCGTCACCCAGTCCGGCACGACGGTGATGCTCCGGCGCGAACAGTGGAAGCTGCTCCTGGACGAGCGCGGCGCCGGCGAGCTCTACGACCTGGACGCCGACCCGGCGGAGCTGGACAACCGGTACGACGATCCCGCGCTCGCCGAGATCCGCGCCGCCCTCACCACCGATCTCGCCCGCTGGATGATCCGCGTCCGGGACGACCTGCCGGAGGCGGTCTACACCCTCAAACGCGCGCCACACAACTGGCACTAGGCCGGCGCGGAGGCGGTGGAGGCGCGGTAGACCATGGACACGGGGAGCACGACATCCTCCGGCGAGGTGCCTCCGGACGCGAACGTTCGCCTTGGGACTTGGCCCCTCAGTTCCGGCGAGGAGAGGACCTCCATGACGACGTTCGGCCGTCGCGACGATTCCTCGCGCTCCAGCGCTACTTCGTCGAAGGCGTCGCCGGGGCCGTGAAGTCCTGACCTCGAATGAGAGACATGAATCAACCGAACATCCTGCTCATCTGCACCGACCAGCAGCGCTTCGACGCGATGGGCGCCTACGGCAACGACGAGATCGACACGCCCAACCTCGACCGGCTGGCGGCCCAGGGCGTGCTCTTCGAGAACTGCTACGTACAGAGCCCGGTCTGCGGCCCCTCCCGCGCCAGCCTGATGTCGGGCCGCTACGTTCACGCGCACGGCGCCTGGGCGAACGGCGTAGGGCTGCCCGCGCACGAGCACCTGTTCTCGCGCACCCTGGCCGACCACGGCTACGACTGCGGCCTGGCCGGGAAGTTCCACGTCGGCGGGGCGTGCTTCGGCGGCCGGCTCGAACCGCGGCTGGACGACGGCTTCCGCGTGTTCCGGTGGGCACACGACCCTTACGTCGGATCGTCCGAGAACGCCTACCACCGGTGGCTGCGGGCCGTACGGCCGGACCTGTACGAGGCCGCCGCCCAGGCCGATTCCGGGACCGGCTTCGACACGCTTCCCACGGAGTTCCACTACAGCCGGTGGATCGGCGACGAGACCATCGACTACCTGCGGCGCTCGCGCGACGCGGACAAGCCGTTCTTCTTCGTGGCCAACTTCTTCGACCCGCACCACGGGTTCGGCGCGCCGAAGGAGTACGTCGATCGTTACCGTGGAAAGGCTCTGCGGCGTCCGGTCACCCGGGACCAGGAGCTCGCCGGCAAGCCGCCCGTGCAGACCGAGGCCTCGCACCGCTCCTACGCCGGCCACGCACGCGGCTACACGGAGTACACGGAATCCGAGCTCCACGACGTCAGGGTCAACTACTACGCGATGGTGAGTCTCGTCGACGACGAGGTCGGCCGGATTCTCGCCGCCCTCGACGAGGCGGGCCTGGCCGAGGACACGCTGGTCGTCTTCACCAGCGACCACGGCGAGATGCTCGGTGATCACCAGCTCATGCTGAAGGGGCCGATGATGTACGAGTGCGCCGTCCGCGTGCCGCTCGTCATGCGCTGGCCCGCCGGGTTGCCCGCCGGCGAGCGGCGGGCCGGGCTGGTCCAGTGGATCGACCTGGCGACGACGTTCCTCGCGGCCGCGGGCGCACCGCCACTCCCCCGCGGGCAGGGGCTGAACCTCCTGCCGCCGGCCCGCGGCGAGCAGGACGCGCCGGCAAGGGACTGGGCGCTGTGCGAGTACCGCAACAGCGGCCACCCGTACGAGGAGCCCGTGCACACCACGATGCTCAGGCACGACCGCTGGAAGGTCGTCGTCTACCATGGCGCGCCGTCCACGACCCGAGCGCGCTCCGGCGAGCTGTACGACCTGGAGACCGACACGATGGAGCTGGACAACCTGTGGGACGACCCGGCTCATGCGGCGGTCCGGGCCGAGCTGCAGGAGCTGCTGCTCGACGTCCTGGTCGCCACCGAAGATCGTAGCCAGCCGCGGACGGCGCACTGGTGATCCCACGAGCGCGCCGGCGAGCCCGGCCGCCGCGGTTGGCGGCGGCCGGCGCGAACTGGTCAGTGGCGCTGCAGCGCGCGGAAGGCGTCGAGCCAGTAGCCGCGCCCCGACAGGGCGCCGCGGGGCTGCACGGTGTACGGGGCGTACACGCTGTTGAGCAGCCACGGGGCCTTGCCAGGGCCGAAGTTCTCGACCATCAGGTCGTCCTGCTTGAAGGCGTACGTGGCGACCGCCAGCCGCCCGGTGCCCCGGTACAGCTTCATCTGGTCGCGCAGGAAGCCCGACTGGCTGGTGAACCACGGGCTGCCGGCCAGGAAGTCGTCCCACTTCCGCTCGCTGAACGGCTTGTCGATGGCGGCCTTGATGACCTGCCATACCAGCGTGCCGGAGGGGAAGCCGTACTTCTGGGCGAACGTGGCCGCGACCGGGTCCTTCAGGTGCTGCTGCCAGTACCAGACGAGAGAGAACTCGGTGACCAGGAACGTCTGGTCGGGGCGCATCCTCGGCAGGATGTAGTCCAGGAACGGCTGCGCGTTCTCCGGCGCGGGGATGTGCGGGTGGATGTCCACGCCCTCGATCTCCGGCGTCTGGCGTACGAAGGTCATCCAGCGCTCGGCCGCCGGCGTGCGGCGGTCCGGCAGGTCGAGCCGGTTCAGCGCGCCCATGTAGAGCGCGGTGCCGCAGTCGGCGCCGCACCGCTCACGCCGGTAGTCGATCACGTGCCGGGCGACGGTCTCGTAGAACTCGTTGAGCCGCTGGTCACGTTCAGCGGGCAGACTCTCGATGAAGGGCTCGTTGCCGATCGTGAGGATGTCCACCTTGCCCATCACCGTGGGCAGCACCTTGTCCAGCCGGGCCAGCTCCGCGGCCATCCTGGGGCTGCCCGGCGCGGGGAAGGACGCCGCGTCGTAGGGGAACTTCAGGCTGAGGACGGTGTCGTAGCCGCGCGCCGCCGCCTTGGTGATGGTGCTGATCGCGAAGTGCTCGGCGGGGTCGCCCTTGTCGGCGGCGGGCATCGGGAAGAACCCGCGGACCCAGCGGGCGCGGGCCTCGCGAAGTTCCCGGTAGTCGAGGGCGTCGAGGTTCTGGTTGAAGTTGGCGCCCAGAGCGCCGTACGCGCGGGCGAGCGGCTTGGCGTCGGGCACGGATTCGGCTCCTTCCGCCGCGGCGGGGTGGGTGAGGGACGAGACGGCGAGAACCGCGGTTAAGGCGATGATCGGCAGTCGGCGCAGCATGTGACCTGCTTTCTCGGAAGGGAAGGCCGATGCGTTGTTCAGCTCAGCACATTCATGTTTGCGCTAACCTGAGCGGCCTGTCAACGGCCTGGGCGGTGGCGGTGAGGTCAGCGGCGCGGCGGCGCGGTGGAGGCCCGCACCACCAGCTCCGGCCGGACGAACCTGCTGGCGGGAGCGGACGCCTCGACCTTCTGCGGGGCCTCGATCTGCGTGATCAGGTGCTCGAGACAGCGGCGGCCCACCGTGGCGAGGTCCTGGCGGACGGTCGTCAGCGGCGGGATGAGGAACGGCGCGAAGTCGAGGTCGTCGAAGCCGACCACACTCAGGTCGTCCGGCACCTTGCGGCCCAGCTCGGCCGCCGCTTGCAGGACGCCAACGGCCATCTGGTCGTTGGCGGCGAAGACGGCGGTCACGTCGTCGTCGGCCAGCAGGCGGCGGGCGGCGTCGTACCCCGACTGCGGGGACCAGTCGCCGACGACGGGCGGCGGGACGGCGCGGCCCGACCGCTTCAGCAGCCGCTGCCACGCGGCCCGGCGCC